>NZ_AZFZ01000020.1 GCF_001435895.1 Lentilactobacillus parafarraginis DSM 18390 = JCM 14109
GATAAAACTTAGGAACTTTAGACATTACGAAAAGTGAATCGAGGGGAAGGATCATGACAGACAAACCGTTAGTAACCATTTCAATACCCGCATACAATCTGGGCGGTTATCTTGATAAAACCCTGGAAAGTATTTTTAATCAGACCTATCAAAATTTTGAAATCATCCTGGTTGACGACGCTTCGACGGACAAAACGGCTGCCACCATTGATCGGCACGCCGAGGCGGACGAACGAATTAAGCCCCACTATTTTAAGACCCATCAAGGGGTTTCGAAGGCCCGCAACTATGCGATCGATCACGCCCAAGGTGACATCATCGTGTTCGTTGACGGCGACGACTTGCTAGAGCCAACCTATTTGGAAACAATGGTTGCCGGCATGGCCGATCCCCAAACGGATTTGGTGATCGTCGGTTTTAGCTGGGGCTGGCGCGGTGGTGGTTATTCCCGCCACCCGCAGTTCGAAACGGTCACCAAACGACGGGCTTACGAGTCGATTAATTACCGGGGTGATAACCTCGGCGGCTACACTTGGAATAAGGGCTTTTCCATGGCGGTGATTCGCGATAACCAAATTCGGTTTGACGAATCGCTGGACTTGGCCGAAGACTTACTGTTTACGGCGGACTACATTTTGGCAGCGCACCAGTTGGTTTACTACGACGCCCCGCTTTATAACAAAGTGAACCGCGGCAACAGCATTATTCACAGCGCTACTTACCAGATGCGCGCCAAGGAGCAGGTGGTGCGCCGGCACATTGACGAAATGGGCATGAAATTGATGCCATAACGACTCTAATTATTAGTTGAATTGTCACCTCAATTTTGGTACATTAGGGACCAAATTGAGGCTTTTTTATTGTTTTAATTTGTGAAGAAAGCTTCAATTCCCGGTAAACTTTGGGTAAAGATTTGTGACTACCGGGTGGCTGACGTCCGCTAACGCGTTATGATAATTCAGTCAAAACTAATTTGGAGGTTATTAAGATTGTGCGAGAGAAATCCCTACTAAAAAAGCTCACAACTTGGGGGCTCATCGCGATCGGCGGTTTAGCCATCTTTCTACCATTCGGCACCGCCCAAGCGAAGGCAAAACAACCCCAATATAAATTTGAAGCAAAAGAAATCTACGTGACCGATGCGAAAACCGGCCAGACAATTTATCAAAAAAATGGCAATACCAAGCGGCCAATTGCCAGCTTGTCAAAACTGATGACCCTGTATTTAACCAAGCAGGCCATTGACCAGCATCATCTTTCCTGGAATCAAAAGGTTCCCGTCAGCAAGCCGCTCATTAAGATGAGCAAGAGTTACGAACTGGGAACCTTCAAGATTAAAAAATCGAAGCAGTATACCGTTAAGCAATTGTACCAGGCTGCCCTGATCGCCTCTTCGAACTCGGCGGCCATCGCGCTGGGCGAGGCGGTTGCCAACGGGAATAACACTAAGTTCATCTCAATGATGAATGCCCAGGCCAAGCAATGGCACATTAACGCCCACTTTGTCAGCAGTTCCGGCCTTGATAACACGGATTTGACCAAGTATCACTTGCAGGTTCCTGGAACCGGCAAAAAGGCGCAAAACATGGTAAGTGCCAAAGCCATTTCGACCGTGGCGGCCAAGGTGTTGGGCGAATTTCCCCAGATCACCAAGTGGAGCAGCCAGCCATCCATGAAAGTTGGCAACCAGGTCTTGGTTAACAGTAATCGGCTGCTTAAGGGTGACGTCTTTTATAAGAAATCTGCGCGGGTGGACGGCCTGAAAACCGGCTTTACCGACACGGCGGGGCTGTGCTTAACGGTATCGTTCTGGCACCAGGGGCGTCATTTGATTGCGACCATCATTGACAGTAACACGATCTTTTCTTCGATGGCGAAACTCGTGCAGGCCATCGAGAAAAACTATGTCAGCCATGCCGTAACGGTGCGTGATCATCGGCTTGCGGTTGGCAAGCACACGATTACGGCCGTCCCGCAACAGGCCAAAACGGTTGTGTGGTATCGAAAGGGAACCCAGACGCCAGCAGTGGCAGTTCGCTACCAAGACACCGTCAACGCCACATCGGTTGCCAAGAATCAGCAGGTTGGCAGCGCATTGATTCAACTTAAGGGGCAAAACCAGACCGCGACCGTGCCAATGTTGGCCGCGTCGACGGTCAAGGCGCCGGTTAAGCATAAAAAAGCGGCTCACCATCAATCGCTGTTTGCGAAAATTAGTGAGACGCTCGTCGGCATTGTCACCGGATTCTTGAAAATTATCGGTAACTTTATTAAGCATTTTTAATTATTATCAGAGCCTTCATGGCGTTGGTTTACCTAAAAATTACCCGATAATGATGGATAATTTACAATTGGTTGGTATGATGAGGGCAAATAACGTTTATAACTTTGGAGTGGTATGTTTGAGCGACTATAAAATTGTTCATATATCGGATCCGCACTTATCAGTTCAGGGGGCGGTGCCGGCCAATCACCAGCGGCTTGATCCTGAAGAGAAGCTGCGGAAGGTGTTTGATGATGTTGATAAGACAGACGTTCATCCGGACTTAATTGTTCTCGGTGGCGACCTGGTGCACAACGGTGATGAAGATGCCTATCGTGATTTTCGCCGTCTTTTGCGCCAGCAGCAGGAACGCTTTGACGCGCCAATCAAGGCGATTCTTGGAAATCATGATCGGACCGATCAGTTTTACATGGGGTACTTAGATGCCAAACGACCGGATATTCGTTACTACTACCATGAGTCAACGAATGACTATGACTTTTTCTTTTTGGATACCAAATGTGGCGACATTGAGCAGGGATATCTTGATCAGCGCCAACTGGAATGGCTGGATAATCAGCTGCAGGCGGCAACCAAGCCGGCGATTATTTTCATGCACCACCCGCTCTACGGGCCGTCCCTTGGGAATATGAAGTATAGTATTCTGCAAAATGGGGATGAGCTGCTAAAAATTCTGGACAAGCACAATGTTAAAGCTATCTTTGCCGGTCACGTTCATTTCAGCACCAGCTATGTGGTTCACGGCATTTTAAACGTGGTCGCGGATTCAACCGCCTACCATATCAACTGTTCGAATGTTCGGGAACATACGGTTTCCGATGCCACGGCTTACAACGTCATTACGCTGCATCATGACGACGTTGGTGTTGATCAGCGGCGCCTGTATTTGGACAACGACGTGATCAACACCTTCAAGATTCCCGACGCGGACTTTGTGGATCGTCAGGTCATCGCCCAAGCTTGGGAGAAGGTTGTGAGTGGGCGTCATTAATTGCGTAATTTGGCATATAGCGCCATGTCACGAAATTGATCCGAATAATTGACGTACTGATTTAAAATGCCTTCTAATTTAAAGCCTCGTCGGGTTGCTATGGCGCGGCTTTTTTCGTTCTCAGCGTCGGCAAAGATCTCCAGGCGGTTCATGTTTAGCTCGTTAAAGGCGATGGCTTCAAGTTCCCGTATTGCCGCGGTCATAATGCCCTGTCCTTGAAATTGGTTGGCTAACCAATAGCCGATTTCACAGCGGTGGTGTTCCTGGCTAATGTTGTGAAGGTCCACCATGCCGGCGGCCTGGCCATCGACTTGGATGATGGCAAACCAGAAGCTGTCGGCGGCCATTTCTTGGCGACCGTTTTGAATAAAGTCAATTTCATCATTGATCGAAAAACTGTCCTTGGCCCATGGCAGCCATTTGCCAAGGGGACCGCGGTCTGCGTCGATGAGGGCGAGAAGATCGGTGGCGTCGGCGATGGTTGGTAATTTAAAGCTTAATTTGTCATTGATTTGGTGTGTAAACATGAGATTCCTCCATTTTCAAACTGTTGAATCAAGTATACTATTAATTAAGCAATCAAACGGGGGTGTTTATGTGTTTACAATGACAGCTAATCCGGAAAATCAGAAACCAATGGCAAACTACATGCGCAATCAGTTTCCGTTTCTGGGGGTAAAGACGCCCGAACGAAAAGCGCAGTCGAAAGCCTTGCTTAAGGCGTCGAAAGAGTGGCCAATAAAGCAGGTGTTTGCGACCATTGACGATTTGTATGGCCGCGACGCCCGGGAATATCAGTACGTTGCCATCGACGTCGCCAATGCCAACGTCCGCCGGTTGGCCTTTAGCGACCTGCAGAAATTAACCCGGTACATTCAGGTGAAATCCTGGTGGGATACGGTTGACACCTGGCGCAAGATTTACGGAACTTACGTGGTTCGTCATCCTGAGCAGAAGCAGGCGGTATTTGAGCTGTTCTATCACCAACCCAATTTCTGGATGCGCCGGGTGGGAATCCTGTTACAGTTACTGGAAAAGGAATCGTTGGACACTGAGATTCTCACCAAAGCCGTCGAGGCCGACATCGATACGGATGAATTCTTCATTCAAAAGGCGATCGGCTGGGCGCTGCGAAATTATAGTAAAACCAACCCGGAATGGGTGCGAGACTTCTTGAAAAGCCATGAGCTGTCGAAACTTGCCGTCAGAGAAGCCAGCAAGTACATTTAAATCAGTTCCCAAAAAGCGCAAACCTGAGCATGTAAGGTTTGCGTTATTTTGTGCCGCAACCAATTGGTGCCATGCAGAAGCTACCGTTGTTGAATCGAATTTCGTATACTGAGGATGGTTAAAAGAAGTAAAGGAAGTGGTGGCAAAATGAAAATTGGAAAAGTCCTTCAGCAGGAACGTGAAAAGCATCATTGGTCTCAATCGGAATTGGCCGCTAAATTACAAATTTCCCGCCAGTCAATCTCCAAGTGGGAACAGGATGTGAGTTTACCAAGTTTTGCAAACGTGGTCGCAATCAGTGATTTGTTTAAAATTTCGTTGGACGATTTGATCAGAGGAGATGATGAGCTGATGGATAAGTTAACGAAGAATCAGAAAATGGGCCCAGCAGCGAAGATTTTGTTGTGGGCGATTGGGATTTCAATTGTTCTGTATGGGCTATCAATGGCACTCGGCTTGCAGGCTGACGATGTACATTCGATCATTCGATTTCCACTATTTATTTGTCTGATCGGACTTTTATTTACGATTAATTGGCGCCAATTTAACCGATCATTGTCGAAACCAGCCATTATTTTTGGAATCATCTTTCTGACGCTATTATTAGTGCCAGAAATTTACGGGTTTGTTCATGGAGCGACAGAAGCGATTGTTTCCGCTGTTAAAGGATATTGGGAAGGGTACCATAGTTTGCCTTAAAAAAGGATCTGAGTTATATCCAGATCCCGAAGTATACTTGCGTTGAGTTTGTTAAATTACGAATTGTCGTTACTTTGCATTGGCTGTTGTACCTTGAGACGGCGTTGTAGATGCGGATGGTAGTGATGTTTGTGGTGCAACCAACTTTTCTGCTCGGTTGATTAGGGAATCTAATTCGTCTTTAGTAAATGCATTATTGTTAAGCATTTCAAAGTCCCCAATTGTTTTCTTAAGGTTAGATAAGCCACTCTGATCCTTAATAAGATCCTTTAACTCGGAATCATTACTATCGATAAAGCTTTGAATGATTGCAGAATTGTTGTAATTAACTTCGGCCAGTGATCCTAATTTGTTCGCGATATTAGTAAGTCGTGATTCAATCCAGTTTGTTGATTGGATAGCGGAGCTCGTTGCTTGAGCATCTTCAGATTTGTCTGTAAATTGCGTATCTGTCCGGCCAAGTTGCGCGCCTAAAGCTTTCTTGGCATTATCGCTCATGGCCGTTAACAGCTCACTTGTGACATCATCAAGAAATTGTTGACGCAGGCTTGGATCAGAAATAGATGATACCTGTGAATCGATATTAGCAAATGTTTTCTTGAAGTTTTGATTTGTAGGGTCATTGTTTACCGATTGTGCAGCTAATGATGCAATTGGGCCAGCATCTGGAATAATGCTTGTTGAAGAGCCACTAGTTGTTGTGGCTGAAGTACTGCTTGTAATGGTTGGAGTGGATTGATTCGTTGTAGAAGAACTAGGTGTTTGGACAGGCGAACTAGGTTCTACGGTTGGAGTTACGGTTGCCTTGAGGATTGGAGCCTTTCCTGAAATGGCATTCTTTTTATTCACCCATCCCTTGATACTTCCCTTCTTAATGTAATAAAATCGTGTTCCGTTCACGAGCTTGGCCTCTCGGTAAGTATAGAAAGTTGTGTCTGGGAAATTGTGCAAATTGACGATGATCTTTTGAGGCTTGGATGGCTTGTTGTATAAGTATGATCGATTCCTTGTGAAGTGAACTGGTGTCTTTTTAATTACTTTATTCCAAACGATACTGTTGGTTGTTTTCGTCTTTGCTTCGACAGATGTGGAAGCCCCAATAAATAAACTGAAAGTCACTAATATTACGATAAATTTTGTTTTCCCCATGATATGCATCCCCCATAAATTATATTGTGACGTATATTTGAAACACCACTAATTATCAGATAATTCTTAGAATGGTGCAATAATAATTTCTTATGAATTCATTACTTTTTTCAGAGGAGAAATCAATTCTTTTGAACTAAATTAACATTATATTTCGAAATCGTAAAAGTACATTAAAACCTAGTTACATCTAAAGCATATTTAATATTACGCTTGCGGCGATATATCCCCTTAATAAAAAAACCATCACCTCAAATGAAGTAATGGTTCTTCGGAGAAATTATCTATGCCACACTCGCTTCAGTGTTTGGAAGCCAGGTGATGGTGATTGGTGAACCGGAATCCAAAAGTTACCAATGCCGCTGCGATTAGGAATGATAGTAAACCAGGAATGACACTTGTAATCCCGAAGCTGGCAACAACTGATGCAAAAATCGTGCCAATAATTAAGGTCAACATGCCAATTAACGTGATTCGTAAATTCTCATCCATAAGATCGCTCCCCCTATATTTGTGGATTCGCAAGCAATTTGGTTATGAGTGAAAAGTTCAGTAATTCAAATCGTTTTCCAATATGCGGAATAATGTCTGTCGCAAGCAAATTGTCTGCGTTTCTCTACACCTTCATTATACAGACCTCACATGGGAATGTCATCAAAATGTTGACGAATTATGTTACAAAAATTCCCGGTGTATAGGGATTAAGGACACATGCAACCGATTTCAGAACAACTGTCGTGACTTGCGGAATAGTTGTGAATCGGTTATGCTATTGACATACTAAATAAGGGATGTGACACCACATTGAAATTTACAAATCGTTTATCAGAATTCTAATAACGACTGCGTTTGCCGGGGTTAGTCTGTGCGATTTGTATCCGTGTGTCTTGACACACTTCGATGGTTGAAGTCTCATCGTTAACTTGAAACAAATAGTGACTTAACCCGTCCGCATTTTTGCGACGGGTTTTGTTTTGCACTGGCGCACAGACTTGCTTGAAATATAAAGCGAGGTGCCACTTAATGGGTAACATTCAAATTAACAATTTATCATTCCGTTATGACGGGATGACCACTAACATTTTTGATGATTTCAGTCTCAACATTGATGAAAGTTGGCGGCTGGGGTTGATTGGGCGAAATGGTCGCGGTAAAACGACGTTCTTAAAATTGCTTTTGGGGAAACTAACGGATCACGGTGCCATTCAAACCAGTGTCCAATTTAACTACTTTCCCCAACCGGTCACTGATCCAACTCAGGAAACGGTTGACGTTTTGACGGCGGTTGCCGGCATTGGCAGCGCCGACGTTTGGAAAATTCAATTGGAAATGGATAAGCTGAAGCTGAATGATGATATCTTAGACCGGCCGTTTGCCACCCTCAGTCCCGGTGAACAAACCAAGGCGCTGCTCGCCGCCCTGTTTATTGATGGCAACACCTTCCAGCTCATCGACGAGCCGACCAATCATCTGGATGCCGAGGGTCGTCAAATGGTCGCAGACTATCTCCGCCATAAGCGGGGGTTCATCGTTGTCAGCCACGACCGTTACTTTATTGACCAGGTGATCGACCACGTCCTGTCGATTGACCGCGCGAAAGTGCAACTATTTGTTGGCAACTACGAAACCTGGCAACGGGAATTTAACCGCCAAATTCAGTCGGAGCAACATGAAAAGACTCATTTACAGACGGAAATCAAGAGTTTGACTGCCAATGCCGCTCAGGTGAAGCAGTGGGCTGGAACTGTTGAGGGCAAGAAATCAAAGGCTGCCTATCGTCATCAGGGTAACGTCAATCTTGACAAAGGATTTCTGGGTCATAAGGCAGCCAAGGTGATGAAGCGGGCAAAAAGCACGGTCAAGCGTACTGAAACGGCAATCGATCAGAAACGGGCTCTGCTCAAGAATGTCGACGACACACCGGAATTGACGTTGAACTACCAGCCACCACATCAGGATCATATCCTAATGCTCGATGACCTTCAGGTTGCCCAAAATCACCAAATTCTCAATGCCCCAATTTTCCTTGACCTCAGACGCGGTCAGCGGGTGGTGCTCAGCGCGCCAAACGGCTTTGGAAAAACGACGATTGTTCGCGCCATCTTGGGAGATGAGCGGTTGATTGCCAGCGGACACGTCACATTCTCCAAGGCGATCCGAACCTCCTATCTAACCCAGAATTTCGAAACGTTAACCGGTTCGCTGGCTGACTACGCGGAACAGTCCAACGTCGCATTACCAACATTACTGAATACGTTACGAAAGCTTGGTTTTGAACGCAGCACCTTCATCGAAGATCTCGCCGACTTGAGCATGGGCCAAAAGCGTAAGGTGTCACTGGCCAGATCGTTGTGTGAGCCGGCAAACTTCTATATTTGGGATGAGCCCCTGAACTACCTGGATGTCATTACCCGCCAGCCATGCTGGTGATTGACCATGATCGGGAGTTTGTGTCGGCGGTGGCAACTAGCAGGATGGCGTTGAGACGGCCGGTTAAGACGTCAGATTAGCGCGGTTTGCGGGAAAAGTGCCACAGGCAACTGCAATTCTTGAACTGAACCCCTTGAATTGGAGAAATCCAATTCAAAGGGTTTCTTTGAGTCTCACTGCAAAACCGCAAAAAAATATGTATTTGCACTCATCAAAAAATGATTTGAAGTTTGATATTTTTTTATTTTCCCAAAAATTTAGGGAAAAAAGCGCCAATTACCGCCAGTTGCCAAAATGATTATCGATTATTATATAAATTAGATGATTAAAAAATATTAAAAAAATTAGTTAGTCATCTCTGAGTTGGTGACATATGATGATACATACAATTTTTTAGTTAACATGCACCGTATATTTTTAACGATTTTTGTTGGGGGGAGTATGAAATGATGGAACCTGAAAAGGCATCACGGCACTCATAAAACTATGCCGAAATTCACTTTGAAACGCGTTCCGGGGACACAATCATGGAGTCACTAAAAGTGTTCCGGACCATTGGGGAGCAATTTCGCATTGCACTGCCAATATTGAAAGGGTATGTATTAGTGCATCGGCCCCAAAAACTTGTTTACACGATGCAGGAACAGCCGACAGTCATTCACCTGATCTATGCCAAGATTGGGTCACTGCACGTATACCACGGGCTGACAGACATGACAGGAGAATTGGTTCCGCTTAGCAATAGCGACCAGCCGGATCAAATTAAGCCAGTGCAGCTACCGCGGATTAACAGCGACCAATTCTACTTTGAAATGAGTGATGAGGGAATTGGCGCCCAAGTTGCGAATCCCGAACAGTACGTTCCCAGGGATCCGACCGCCGAGACAAGCCTGGTGAGTTTAACCACTGCTGAAAAGCAGCGGGTGGATCATATGGAAGCGGAGCTCAGTGCCGATGATAATGAAAGCAACTTGAATATCGACGCGTTAAAGGACGAGTTGGCATCGGAGCCAAACCAGCCGACGACTCATCCGCAAATTGATTTGGGTAATTTTGCACCGGATGTGCCGGAACAGCCCGCACAGTCTGAACCGCGCAATCAGCAGCCAACGACCGCTAAGATCGCCCCGGCAGCCGATCTGCATATTCAAGCGGCACCAATATCCGCTGCTCAACAGCAGCCACAACCACAAGTCGGGCAACCACAGCCGGTTCAGCCGCAACCGCAAGTCCAGCCAACGCCACCGCAGCCGACACCAGCGGGTCAATCACCACAGTCTGACACGCAACGGGTCGATGGCCAGCAGCCGCAATCAATGCAGCCGACCCCGTCAGAACCAGCAGCGCAATTAAATCCTGAAAAGACGCCGACAACGTTATTAACGGAAGCGTTTGTGATGGTTAGCAAGGACCTGACCGAGACGGCCGATCAACAGAAGATCGCCAAGTTGGCACAATCGGGTCAGAGCCTGTTGGCAGCGATTAAGACACTGGCGCAATTAGACCAAGCGACTAATAACCAGTGAGGTAAATTGGGGAGGAATTGAAGATGAACACAAATAGTGATGGTTCAACGGCAGCGTTGATTGATATGACGCCGGTAAAAATACTTAGTGACAGCATGGAAAAGGTTGCCCAGGCAATCAGCCAGGCTGCCAATGATGGGGATCAACAACGGGTTATCCAGTTGGTTGACCGGGCGCAATCCTTATTGAAGGCCATTTCGTTACTGAATCAGTAGCCAAAATTGAAATTGAGGGGGTGAAACGATGGAAGATGCAAAGCTGATTTCCAAACCGGATATTTCGGAACCACCTAAACGGACCGGGCCGAAGCCGGACGGGATTACCCCGTTTAAGACAGCTGGCTTTGGGCTGCGGCTTCAGGCATTTATGAACCAGCCGATGGATCCGGAAATTGAGCACCGGTTTGCCGCGTCGCTACTGAAAATGACGTTTTACGTGCCGGTTCAAACCGGTCACCGGTACGCGACGGCCCGGCAGCCGGATCCGGCAATGACGTTGTCGGTTGCTGTGACAACTTATTTAGCGGATGGCGAAAAATACATTCCGGCGTTTACCGATTTGGCTAAACTCCAGAAGTTTCTGGCCGGCGCGCCGAATATGACACCGTTTCGCTCGTTTGAATTTACCAGCGAGGAGCTGATGGGGCAGAGCAAGAAGTTCCAAATCAATGGGGTGCTCATTAATCCGGGCAACGAAAGCTTTCCACTGACTCAGGAATACTGGCAGTACATTCATCAGGTTGCCCCGGTGGTCGTCACCAGGGCGCAAAATCCTAAATCAACGTATCAATTAATCAATCCAACACCGCGCAAACTTGAGGGTGAGTTACGCCGGACGTTGAGGAAGCTTCGGCACGTGAAACAAGCCTGGCTGGTGGGGATGAGAACCACCGAAGATGACGATTATCAGTACACGATCATCGTGGATTATGTCGGCCGACCGGATAAGTTTGAGGAGAAGGTGTCCCGGAAGCTGGCTTTGGCGGCGCACCGGCATCTGCCGTATGGCTCAGATATTATTGTCGGTCAGCTCAGAGATCCCGTTGGTCAAGAGATTAAGGCCCGGGTGGCACCGTTTTATACCCGAAAATCGGGTTGGTTTGATTAAATCAACAAATTAATTTGGGGGTGACGTTGTGGAAGAATATCGGCATGCGGTTCCCAGCCGCCGGCAATTGCGCCGGAAGCAAAGAGCCGCTGTTAAATCAGTCCACGATGCAAGACAGAAGGCCCCGGTGAAGGTTGAAGAGGTTCAAGCAACCTTTGACATCGCCGGGCTTGTGGATGTTGGCACGTTTCCGCGTCTGAGGGGTATCAAATAAGAAGAAATCATATACTGGGGGGTCAGTTAAATGACAAGATATCGATACAATTCACGGCTTTTTAAAGATAGTCTGGAGAAAAAAGAGCACTTCAAGATGTATAAGAAGGGCAAGTTGTGGTTAGTTGCCGGAATTTCCGTATTCACGTCGGGATTATCCTACACAATGTTGGCATCCCATGAAATTCATGCGGATACCACCGCAACCATGACCAGCAGCAGTCAAAATACTGCCGCAACTACCACGGCGCAGGCCGGGGGATCCGCTACAGCGACGGCAACCAGGCCGGTAACCGCAACGCAAAGCAGTTCAGAAACCACGCAGACCCCGACGGCCACAACAACGCCGTCTGAGCAGGCCGCATCATCGACGACCGGCACGACAACGACTGGAACAACGAGTTCGAGTACGTCTCAGCAAACTGCCGACGCGAACCAATCATCAACTTCGACGTCGTCAGCCACAATCGATCAAGCGACCAATCAAAGTTCCAGCAGCACCCAAACACCGACTAATAACGCGGCTGATCAGTCACAGTCATCCAGTTCAACGACTGACCAGACGACACAAAAAACAACCGATTCAAGTTCTTCACAAGCAACAAAAACGGATGACAGTTCAACGAGTTCTGATGTGAACGCTGATTCATCGAGCAAGCAGACTTCTGATACGCAAAATAACGATCAGGCCAATGATGACTCGCAGACTGCTAGTTCAGACAGTAACCAAACAACCGACCAATCGAATGCTTTCGATCAATCGGCCACTATTGGCACGTCCAACGGCAGAACGACAGATAGCAGTACGACGAACACGCCAATTGCCAGCACGGACGCATTTGGAAATAACACCACGGACGCAAACACCACGGATCAGCAAAATGATGACAGCACTCCATCAGCTGATACGCCTGACGCAACGACAACAAGCGACACATCTTCACAGGACACGGATCTTAATACTGATACGGCAATGAAGATGCTGAATAATTTGTCGACGCAGATGTTGAGTGCGACGCAGTCGGTTGCTCCTGAAAGATCCGCAGATCAAACTGAAGACTCAGTTTCACTAAATATAGTTGCTCCAACTAATGTTTCTACGACCGATGCGGACGGAAATGTAACGGTTGATCAAACAAAAGCGAATGCGCTAAGCGGAACAATATTCAAAATGAATGTTCAACTGTCAGGTAATAAGGGCGATACGTTTTTTCTTACTATTCCTAATTGGCCAATGACGGTTACGGGTCTTGCGTCAGACGCAAAGAACCAGAATGGCCAAACCACTTATAATATTGTTAGCAATAAAGATGGTTCAGCAACTATTACTTGGACACTGAATCAAGATGGCGTTTCAGAACAACAGGCGGTTACGTTTTCGTATGGAGCAACGACCCCAACAAATCATAATGATGTAAGTCAGTCACCTGATGGTGGTTTTTTCTGGCCTGCCGGAAAAGATTCAAGTACAGCTACGCGAAGCTATAATGGTGAAATTCCAGATGGCCTAATTCTTCCAATTAGTTATGGCGGATCCAATCTTGACACGCAATATAAAAAGATAACTTATAAGAATCAACCTACAATAACCGCCATGAACGTTCAATCGAATACGGCAAGTAACATCAAAAAGGTTGGCCAAAACTACGATTACTCTCTTCAATATGTTCTCAGTAATGACTTTAATAATGTTGGTGTTGCAACAGCAGTCGTTGATTTGCCAAAGGACTTTGTTGTAGATCTAGATGCCACCAACTATGTTCAAAAAAATAGCTTTAGAACAGGGGTTGGCGTAAATTCGTTCAAAGTTCTGCCGGGAAATAAGCTGCAAATCACTATTGGTGGGCAGAGTGGATTATACGCTTATAACAACGGAACGATTAATTTCGTTGGACATTATCTTGATACAGCAAGCGGCAGCCAACAATTTAAGGTTGAGAGCTTTACCAGTGCTTATCTTCCTGGTAGCGATGGTAAGGCACCGATTATTTCAGGTAATGGTGCTGAATCAAAGTTTTCTTCAACATCGTCTGATTACAATACAGGTCATAGTTATACGGTCCCAACTAACCAGTATACAGAAACCCTCACCGATAAGGATATCTCTAACTTAGTGGTTGGATACGAACCCTTAAATTCCGATAATACATTGCTGATTGGAAATACCAGCAACAATATTTTGGCAAACTTTACGGTAATGAATAAAGGAAATACATCGATTAATCCTAAGTATACAATTACGATTCCGGCGGGGGTTGAATCAACAGGATTAAATTTACCGTTGAACCAAGCTCTTAATTCTAACTGGCCAAAAGATGCCACATATAATGTAACTGTCAACTATAGTGATGGTACACATCAAGACTTCACCAAACTTAGTTCTGGCACGACTGTATCATCCATTAAGGGTACAGATGTTCAACTAATGAATATTCCTTCTGGTGCACATGTAACTAGTTATCAAATCGATCAATCTGAACCAATCAATCCAAGTAATTATCTGGGTGGAAAAGGCGTCGTTGGTAGTGGTGGTGAAGCATGGTATACGAACTTGTCTGCTAGCAATAATAATGATGCAATTGCCTATGCATTTACAGTTCTAGGAAACGTTGGCACGAGTAACGTTGCTCCTGTTAAGGATGGGACAAAATTATCAATTGGCATGAACATCCAAGATAAAGATTCCAGCTATAATGCATCTGCAAATTACACGTTTACTGCAACGACTGAACCTTCTGCTGAATTAACGTTGGGTCAGCATGATGGGCCAAGCGTTCTCACTCCAGGGAGCACATATACCTTTGCAATTAGTAATAATTACACACTGGCCTTAAATGATTCTATTTCAACCAATCTTAATGCTAATGGTTACAGAGATAGCAAAGGTCAAATTGCAAATCAACCAACTACGACAGATCCAAATGATCAGTCAAGTTACAATGGGAATACTCGTTCCATTTTTGAACCGGTCATTTACCTTACCACTCCTGCACAGACGACATTGATACGCAATTCTACAACAGGACTTCCCATTACGGAAAAAGGTGTTGGGTGGAAAGGTGTGAGTGATACTCCTAAAGTATCTACTTTTACTAATGCTGATGGTTTAACGGTTACGAAGTTAGACTATACAGGCACTGGTTTCACATGGACACCGTCGAACCAGTTAATGTATGTCAGTTTTAAAGTGAATAATGATGCAACTTCTGCATTTATTCCATGGAATGGGTCTCAAGCGACTGGGGAAGGTAATTATAATGGGACTAATTATGTAAACACAGCAGACTTCCCTAATAGTGGTGTTACGTCAAGTAATAATGCTGCAACTAGTTTTGGGAAAACTGGTGAATCCATCGCTGTCGTCATGATTCAAGGAAAGAATTATTCCAATAGTTATGACACTACTCCTGATAAGCTTCAAAACTTGTACATTAAGACTGCAGATGGTCAAACGATATCTGGTTTGTCAGCAATTCAGAATTATGGTGGCTCTGAAGCGAATGTTATAACAAATAACCCCAAAACATACGGTTATTTTTATATTTCTGCACCATCAAGTATTGCCTTAAACGGTGCAATTCAGGATAACCAAAGTTCAGGCGATCATTTCAGTGTGAATGGCCTTAACAAGCCTGTTACCAACGACAAGCAAACAATTCGTTTGCGACTAAACAACAATACTAACAACCAAACTGTAACCAACGTCGGCGGTGTTATAAACCTACCAACCGACGTCACCGCTAATGATGCTAATACTAACTCTCGTGGCAAGTTTGCTCTGCAGATGACCGGTGCGGCTACCGAAGCTAAGAATGCAGCCGGTGAATCAACCAAGACTTACTATTCGAATGGGAAGGTTACCTTGTCTTCTGACGGTAAGTATGTCAGCTTTGCGGATGGGACTAAATACTACTTCAATACGAAGGATGGTACTAGCGATGCGACGGCTTCGGATATGATGACCGCTGACCAGGTAACGGACTGGTCTAAAGTTGTAGGTATTGTCACGACCATTTCTAATTTGGCCCCTGGCGATACAGCCGATGTCTTACTGCCAGTTAAAGATCCTGCTAGTGCTACTGATCAGGGCAAACAAGTTTCAATTCCAACTGCCTTCCGTGGCGATGATCTTAAGAACGTCACTCTCGGGGCAATTACCGATTCCTTCCTATCTACTGTGAAGGTTCAAAACGTCGATCAAAACGGTAACATCATCAACGGTTATCCGGAAACCACAACCTATGGTGAAGTGGGTTCCAAGATTGGAACTACCGATGTACCAACGATTCCTGGGTATGTTTACACAAATAACCAAACGATCAACGGTGACGGCACCATCAGCATGAGTGGGAACTCCACAGTGACGAACCACTTCCAGGAAAGTGCCGCAACTTTGAAGACGGTTGACCGACCAGGTGGCGACATCACCGAAACGGCCTATGGTAATGATGATAAGGCACATCCGAATACCGGCGCCGCAACCGCAACCGGCACCAACACGATTACCTTCACCACCACCGATGCTGATCTGGCCAAGGGCGGTTCCTACACCGTCACCGGACCGGATTCCAAGACTTACGCTACATTAGCGGACGCCTTGAAAGCCAACTCGACCTTTGATCAAAAGTCCGACGCCACCGCGCCAACTCAAGTCTTCACGGTTTCTTACACCAAGTCCAATGTTAATAAAGGCGACGTCGCTGTTCAGGGTGCCATTAAGGTATACGATGGCGATGCGTCAACCGATCCAGTGACCTACAACGTCAAGTTAGCTGACGGTATTAACGCACCAACTGCCGGCTGGGTTGCCAACGACTTCGATACTTCTGGCATTAAGAGCCAGGACGTGGGCAGCTACACGATTACGCTGAGTCAACAAGGATTGGCTGACTTGCAGAAAGCCAACGCCTCGAAGAACATTACGATGGCTGCCGTGACAACCGGCCAATTTACCATTACCAAGGCCCCAATTACCATTACGGCGCCATCCGCTACCAAGGTTTATGACGGTAAGGCCTACCAAGGCGCTTTAACGCCTGCCATTACCGGCAAACCAGCTAACGGGACCGATATTCAATATACGACAACCGACATCAGTAAGGATACCGATGTGGGCAACTACCCAATCAACATTACGGCAACCGACGCCGATAATCCGAACTATCAGATTACGGTGAAGGCCGGGGCATTAACGATCACCCCTAAGGACCAAACCGATGCCATTGTTCAAAACGCCACCAAGACTTACGATGGCGACGCAACCACCGATCCAACGACCTACAATGTTGTCCTCGCCAACGGCGTGAAAGCACCAACTTGGGCCGCCGACGACTTTGACACGTCAGGCATTACCAGCCAAAACGCTGGCACCTACAACGTGACATTAAGCGCCGCTGGGTTGAAGAAACTTCAAGATGCCAACCCGAACTACAAGATTACCAATACCAACGTGATTGGCGGCACCTTCACTATCACGCCAGCCCAAGTCACGGTCAACGCGCCATATTTGACCAAGATTTACGACGGCAAGGCCTATAGCGGCGACGTCAAAGCAACGGTTGCCGGCCAACCCGCAAAGGGTGATGCCGTGAAGTACACGCTCGGCGACCTCAGCAAAGATATTGACGCTGGCACTTACGACGTTGGCGTTACAGCCAATGCCAAGGACAATCCAAACTATGTTGTGACGGTCAACCCCGGGAAGTTATTCATTACGCCGAAGGGCACCTACACACCGGTCATTGTTCAGGGAACCCAAAAAGTTTACGATAACGATGCCACGACTGATCCAGCCACTTATGGTGTCGAATTGCCAGACGGCATCACCGCACCAAAGTGGTCCGCTGATGATTTCAATACCACTGGCATTACCAGTCAAAACGCCGGTAGCTATAGCGTGACCCTCTCTGATAAGGGGATTGCCGATTTACAGGCTGCCAACCCGAACTACCATCTCGCTTCAATTTCCGCCGGTGTCTTCACAATTACCAAAGCGCCGATTACCATTACAGTGCCATCAGTGACTAAGGATTACGACGGAAAGCCATACAGTGACAAGATCAACGTTGATGTATCCGGCAAGCCGGCTAAGGGCGACGACGTCAACTACCAGCTCAATGATTTGAGCAATGACACCGAGCCGGGAACCTACGACATTGACGCTACAGCTAACAATAACCCGAACTACAACGTCACGGTGAAGAACGGCAAGCTGATCATCAACGACAAGGGTGCGACCGATAACTACACCTTGACGGTTAACTACGTCGATGGTGACGACAATAACAAGACGATTTCAACCAGCACGTCGACTTTGAAGGACGGCGCTGATTACAGCACCGACGCAAAAGTCATTGATGGCTACTACCTGAAGACAACGCCAAGCAACGCTAAGGGCACCATCGACAAGAGTAACGTCACAGTTACTTACGTTTACGGCGAGAATGGGAAGTACATCATCACGCCACCAGATGGCGGTAATCCAACCGACGTTGTTTATCCAAACGATCCAAAGGACCCATCCAAGGTTGTCACCCCTGATAAGGGCATCGTCCCGGACAAACCAGGCTACACGCCAGTTGATCCGGACGGCAACCCATTGAAGCCGGTTGATCCAAACGATCCATCCCAGGGCTACTTGCCACCAACAGTGCCAAGTAATCCAGGTCAAGATACCAATATTAATTACAAGAAGAATAACAATCCCGATACCGATACGTATACGGTTACGGCAAACTACGTTGATCAAAACGGTAACAAGGTTGCCGATCCAGTGGTTACCCAGAACGTTAAGACCGGCGACAAGTACAGCTCAACGGCGAAGGTCGTCACGGGCTACTACCTGACAACGATGCCAAGTAACGCTGATGGCACGGTTGCCAAGGGTGATGTCACCATCAACTACGTTTACAGCAAGCTTGGTGATTACATCATCACGCCACCGGATGGCAGTAAGACCACCAATATCGTTTATCCAAACGATCCAAAGGACCCAACTAAAGCGGATACGCCAACCACGGGGATTGTACCAAACAAACCGGGTTACACCCCAGTTGATAACGACGGCAACGCTTTGAAGCCGGTTGATCCAAACGATCCAACTAAGGGTTACTTGCCACCAACGGTTCCAAGCAATCCAGGTACCGATACGCCAATCTACTATCACAAGGACGCTACCACGTTCTGGTTAATTACGTTGATAAGAACGGTAACTCAGTCGCCGATTCAACCACCGATCCAAAGGCCTATGCCAAGGGTGATCAGTACAAGACATCTGCCAAGATTGTTTCCGGCTACCACTTGGTTACCACGCCAAGCAACGCCAGTGGGACGATTGACGACAGCGGAGTGACGGTGAACTACATTTACGCCAAGAACGGTGACTACATCATTACGCCACCAGATGGCGGGAAGGCTACCAACGTCATTTATCCAAATGATCCGACTGACCCAAGCAAGGCCGACACGCCAACTTCAGGGATTGTCCCTAACCAGCCAGGCTACACCCCGGTTGATCCAGATGGCAATCCATTGAAGCCGGTTGATCCAGACGACCCAACCAAGGGTTACTTGCCACCAACTGTGCCAAATGATCCAAGTCAGGATACGCCAATTTCTTACAAGAAGAACAATACGCCATCGACTGATACGTATACGGTTACTGCCAATTACGTTGACCAGAACGGCAAGCAGATTGCCGATCCGGCAGTGGTTGCCAAGAATGCTAAGGATGGCGACAAGTACACGTCGACTGCCAAAGTCATTGACGGCTACTACCTGACGGCAACGCCAAGTAACGCCAGCGGCACGGTTGCCAAGGGTGATGTGACGATCAATTACGTTTACAACAAGATTGGTAGCTACATCATCACGCCACCGGATGGCGGGAAGACGACCAACATCGTTTATCCAAATGATCCAAAGGACCCAACCAAAGTCGACACGCCGACAAGTGGGATTGTGCCTAATAAGCCAGGCTACACCCCAGTTGACGGTAATGGTAACGATCTGAAGCCGGTTGATCCAAACGATCCAAGCAAGGGCTACCTGCCACCAACGGTTCCAAGTAATCCAAGTCAGGACACGCCAATCTACTACCACAAGGATGGGACGGCCGATACCTATCACGTAACGGTCAACTATCTCGATCAAGCGGGTAACCAGATTGCCGGGTCAACAACGGATTCGAAGGATTACAGCGTTGGGGATGCCTACAGCACGACGCCAAAGGTCGTTGATGGTTATCACTTGACCAACACGCCGGTTAACGCCAGCGGTAAGATGGTCAAGGGCGGCGAAGTGGTTAACTACATTTATGCCAAGAACGGTAGTTATATCGTGACGCCACCGGATGGCGGTAAGCCAACCGATATCATTTATCCAAACGATCCGAATGATCCTAAGAAGGCCGATACGCCAACTGACGGTGTCATTCCAAACGTTCCGGGCTATCACCCAACTGATGATCACGGTAATCCGTTGACACCAGTGGATCCTAACGACCACTCCAAGGGTTATTTGCCACCAGCAGTGCCGGATAATCCAAGCGACGACACGCCAATTAAGTACGTTCCGGATACGCCAGCCACAACGAATGACAACCTGACCGTTAACTACGTTGACGAGTCTGGGAATAAGGTTGCCGGCTCGCTGGTTCAGTCCTATAAAGACGGTGCCAGTTACTCGACCAGTGCCAAGGTGATCAGCGGCTATTATCTGATTAATACGCCAAGCAACGCCAGCGGTACCATCGTCAAGGGCGGTAATAGCGTGACCTACATTTACCGGGCAATCGGCAAGTACGTCATCACGCCACCCGCAGGCAAGGGCAACATTACCAACGTCGTTTATCCAAACGATCCAACCAATCCGCGGGAAATTACGACGCCGAACTACGGGGTAGTCCCTTATATTCCGGGCTACACGCCAGTTGACAGTAAGGGGAATAATTTAACGCCGGTTGATCCAAATGACCTGTCGAAAGGTTATTTGCCACCAGCAGCCCCAACTGCTCAACCTGATTTGAACACCTACATCACTTACAAGAACACCGGCTCTAATAATGGCGGCGGTTCGAATAATAATGGTGGCGGTTCAAACAGCAACGGTGGTAATTCGAATAATAACGGCGGCGGTTCCAGCAGCAATGGCGGTGGCTCCAGCAATAACAATGGCGGCACCACGCCAAATGGTGGCAACGCCGGCGGGAATACCACGCCAAGCAGCAATAACAACGGTGGTACCTCAGGTAAGACAACAACTGGTGGCGATAAAGTCACCAAGTTGACGCCAACCAAAGGTAAGACCAGCGGCATTGTGCCAACGGCCCTCACCAACCGCGGTAACGGTACGCCAACGGCTTCCAACACCGGCTATAACGGCTATAACGGTGGCGGAGCGGTTGCTGGCGGTTCGTCAAATGGCGGTCAGATGACCAGCCAGGCAACCAACGGCAATGGCGGCGGTCAATCTGCCGGCACGGCTGGCACCACTCAGGCAGCTGCCGGACAGACCAACGCCAACAACGGGATTCAATATCCATCAAGCCGTTTGCCACAAACTGGTGAGGCTGAGAATAAGGGCACCGTTATTCTCGGAGTCATTGGGATGTTGAGCACCTTGGGTCTGGCAGCATTGCGACGAAAGAAGCGCGAACAGGACTAAGGATTAAAAGCTTGATTGATGACACTTAGTGGGCCGATTTTAAGAAGGCTCGCAATTGAGCAAATGGGGAAACCCATTTGCTTATACATAGAAGGTTCGTCAACGTTCGTCAGGACGCTGACATGATTGGAATTGATTTTTAAGCATAAAGAAGGTGTGTTGCCATGTTTATTGAACTGCTGTTAACCAGTCCGGAAAGTCGTCAGCTGCAACTCCTCAATGTGATTCGAACCCAGCGGCGAATTGAGTTCACCGAGATCGCCAAAATTTTGCAGTGGCCGTACGTGTCGACCCAGCAGGTACGTGTCGACCCAGCAGGTTTATCGCCGGCTGCTAAAGAATTATCGGTTAATGACCGGCAAGCAAATTTCCAAACCGGCCCTGGTTGAGCAGTGTGACTGGATCTATCATCAGCTTGCTCAGTCGCTGATTCGAAATTCCGTCGGCTATCAATGCTTAATGGCCGCCGTTAAGGAGGAACCCAAGCCGCTCTTGTCGGTGGGGGAAGTGACGATTCAGTCACGGCTGAAACCGCTGGTGGCCTGGCTCAAAAAGTATCAGCTGACCTATGATCCTCAAACCAACGTCATTACCGGTGACGAGCGGGTGATTCGCCTGTTTGGCTGGCAATTGAGTGAACTTGGCGGGACGACCTTTGATTTGACTGCCGAGCAAAAGGCCTATCTGAAGTCGCTGACCCAATCCATTCCTGATGGCGTGGTGAAGACCCACTCCATGGAACGGTTTTTACAGATTACGGCAATTCGCTTGGCCAAGTTGAAGTTTTTGGCCCACGTTCCCAGATTGGCAGCCGGGCACCAATCAAAAAGCCTGGTGCAATTTTCCAGCTTGCCAGCAAAGACCAAGAACATTCAGTTTGACCTAACCGAAATTTATTGGCTCCAGTACATGGTGATTTACAGCCCCTACTTTGTGGATACCAACCAGACCAGTTTGGTTCAGCCGCGGGAGCGCAAAGTGCTGCCTTATTTGATTCAGCTGGTGGTCAAAACCGTGATTGCCCGGCTAAAGGTCTTTCAATCGCCGCTGTACTTTGAACAGCTTGACGAGTATTTAATGGAAACCATTCAGTTTGCGATTCTGTTAAACCAGCCGGCTATCCGCCTGGATCAAGCCGATGATGGCGTGGAAGTCCCACACTTGCGGGATGCGGTCATGACACTGGCGCCCGACATTCCAGAACTTTCCCGGTTTGTGGACCTGATCGTGAAGACGTTAAGCCCGGCACTCAAGCCGTTCTTACCGCAAACGCACGTCGAATTGAGCTATCCGGACAGTTTGGACGACTATACGGTCGGCACGATTCAGCAACAGTTGCGCACCCGCTTTGAAGCCATCAATTGGCACCTGCAGCGGGTGCGGGAGGCGGCCGATGATACTTTGCCCACCTTCACGATCACGGTGGAACCAACCCAGCCGGCAAAAGATCAATATTACTGGTTGCCATGGCTCAGCGTTAGCAATAACATTGAATTATTGGTTAATAAAGTTCGCAGCTGGCTGCAGCACGCCGCACTGCTGGCCGTCAATTCAGATGAGGCAGCCGTTCAGTGAGCGAATTAGATTAAAATGAAAAAGTGACTGGTGACAACTATGGACTATACGCAATTTTTTGAAAAGAACGACCAACTGGCGTTCCAAATACTACAAAAATTTGCCATCAAGCGGAATTCAATGATCACAGTGTCATCAATTCTCGATCAATTTCCGGTTTCGGAATATAAATTAACGACCATTCTGGCGTCGTTAAATAATGATTTAATGCATATTCAATATGTCAAAAGTCCCAAAATTACCGAAACTGAGAAGAATGTTCTGCGGGGGCAAAATATTACAACCACGGTTGTGAATGAGATTCGATTGCTGTACCTTCAACGGTCGGTCCTTTTTGCCGTCTTCAAATATAATTTTTTTCAGTCCAAGAAGATCCCTAAAGCCGTCTTTATGAAGAGCAACTACATCAGTAAGACCAAGTTTTACGCGTCGGAAATTGCGTTACGCGATATTTTGAAAAATTCCGACTTTTATCAATCACCGAACATCACGTCGGATGACGAATACATTTTGCGGCTCAACTTATTTGAGTTCTTCTACACGGCCTTTAACGGAATTGGCAGCCCCTTTCAAAACATGAACATTCAGACCAACAATTTGATTGTCCGGATTCAGGAACAGTTTGCGATTACCAACAAGCCGGTTCAAAAAAGTAAGCTGGAAATCTTTCTGAAAATCTGGCTTTTAAGAATGGAAAACGGGCACTATATTGGCACCCACATCATTTCGACGGATAACGTGGCTGCCGATATTTCCGAGCGCCTGACAAGCATTGGCAAATACATTCGGGACACCTTTAAATTATCCTTGGGAAAGGAAGAACTGAACTATCTGTACACCTTCCTGTTAACCCAGGAGTACATTGGCGGCATTCAAAACGTGCTGCATAAGGCCGACGTGCCCTTGGCTTATCAGCTGACAACCAAGCTGATTGAGCGGGTGACAACTCCCACGCTTTTAATCGATCCGGATGCGTTTGAATCGCAAGCGTTGTTTCTAGCGCTGATTCAAATTAACTTGCGCTTCACGACGTTTTATATCGAACCGACAACTTTCATTTCCCTCAACCAGATTGATTTCTTCAAGGAAACCTACCCGCTCTTTCACGCGGTGATTAATCAGTTTATTGAGGACATTAAGCATGAAGGGATGCTGAAGCTGAATCCGCGGGAGTCGGCCAACCTCTACTTTGACTATATGTTTGCGCTGATTAACTCGGTTCCTAAAAGCCTGCTGCTGGATAAGGTTCACATTTGCGTCGACTTTTCGCAGGGGAAAATTTATAATACTTACATTACTGAAACGCTGGAAGGATTCGCGAACGCCAACATTGTTATCGAATCGAATTTATCCCACACAACGGATATTTATCTATCAGACTTTTATTCCACTGCCGTTAAGAAATCCCAAACCATTTGGCGCAATCCACCGTCACCGGATGACTGGGCCGCTTTAGGGGATAACATCATCAAGTTAAAGCACATGAAGGTTCAACAGTTAGTGAACGAAATTCAGAGGTCAACAAAGGGGGTGAGACCGTGATGAATGAGTTGAAGGCACCGCTTTATTATAAGGTCATTGGGCTGGGCATTGTCCCGCTCTTTTTTGGCGTTCTGTCGACGGCCCCCGTGACGGTTTCAGCAGCGGATGAATCCGCAGGGTCACAAGCAACTCAGACGAGCCAGCAGACGGCCGTTGCATCAACGACGGCTGATTCAAATTCAACCAAGCAAAGTGCCAATCCAGGCGCTGGGACAACTACTGGGACGATCACGCCAAAGGTCGCACCAGAAGCGACGCCAACGGCAACCGTTGATCAGCGGCCGACCAGTAATTCTGGGACCGCGACGGATCAGACTAGTCAATCATCGAAGCCAGCAGGACAGGCAACTGGGCAGACGGTTACTGATCAATCCGCAGCCGATCAGCCGGCACGGAACAACGCTGCAGCGGGACAATCAATTGCGGGTAAAAAGACCACTGATTCTGCGATTGGTACGGCGGCCAAACAAACGCCGGCAACCAGTTCGACCAATTCTGAAACGCCAGGACAATCAACTGCCACTTCAGAAACGGCCGCGTCACCAACATCAACGACGAGTGATAATCAGAAGCAAGTTCAGCCAAACACGATTGATAATTCAACCGCTGTGAACAAGCCGCAAGCGTTGACGGGCACCCAGCTGACAGAATATGAACAGCTGGTTAAAAGTTACGTGAGCACCTATGATCAACAATATCAAACCGACTATCAAGCCGGGGCAACAACGAGCGGTGGCGGGCGAATTCAGACGCAGCTTACGAGCAAAGAAACCGCTGACGAACAAACGCTGTACAGCCATTTGAACCAATTTCTGGATCAGTTTGCGGCCGACGAATGCCGTTATCTATTAACTAATTTGGATGCCGCCGGGGTCGATTTGGCCTTTAATTTGTTAACGGCAACCGGCACTAGTGTCAACGCGGGTAAGACGTTGGTAATTCCCGTCAAGGTCGCCGCTGTCGATCAGGCGGGCCAGGTCCTGCAGACCACCCAGCTAAAGGATGATCAGGGAAATGACCTGGCATATGGGGGCAGCTGGACAACGACCCCGCCAACAATTGACGGGTACACGGCTGTGACGACGGTCCTACCAACCGATGCCAGCGGCGTCTGGGATGATCACTTCAACTACGATATTCTGAATGCTGACGGGGACCTCGTTATTACTTATTCGTACGTTAAAAACGCTGTGGCACTGACACCTAGTGATAGTGAGCCGCAGTCGCAGCCCACGCCGCCTGCCAGCACGCCAACGGTCACGACGCCAACGGTTACCACATCACCGACTACCCAACCAACTGACGTTACCCCGGCTCCGGTGGTCACGCCAATCCCAAGTGATGAGGTGCCAGAGTCTCAACCGGCACCGGTAACGGTCGTTCATCAGCCAAAGGGAACGGAACTGCCCGCCAATCCTGGGATGAGCCCGCAGCCAAAGACCCCAACCCAGGATCTGGTGACCGTTTTGACCCAGCACGCTTCTAAATCGGAAGCCCCAGTAACGTCGCGGCCAGTTGTAGTCGGCACCCAGCCAATTACCTGGATGCCGACAACGGCGGCCGCCGTTGAACAGGCCGCAACCAGCGAGAAGTCACCGGCTGCGGCGACAAAGCATCATCCGCGATCAAAGCAGTCGACCAGCCAGCCGCAAAAGGGTGATGAGATTGCCTCGTTAGCAGCCTTGCAGCGCCGTTTAGATCAGTCGGTTTCATTAGCTCAAAACGCCGGCTCGACGGCGGTGATCATGAACCCAATGCTGGTGCCAAGGTCAGTTCCATCCAGATTTCCCGGTGAGGGAGGCGGTCACACCCAATTGGGCCTGTACCTGGCCAGTTTGGCGGGGACCATTAATTTTGGTCTCAGAGATGAGTGAGCTGATTTATAACAGAGTTTGTGACTCAAAATATTCGGATAATCATCACAAAACGGCTTCCTTGAATTGGATTTTCCCAACTCAAGGAAGCCGTTTTATGATGAAATAATTGTCATCTTTTTATTCATGTCAATGCTGATACCAGCCGACTGGGCCGGGATTCAGATTCGTATTGATTTGTTTAACTTCCTGATATTCTCTGAGACCGTAAATACCTAACTCTCGACCAATCCCGCTCATCTTATAGCCGCCCCACGGTGCCTTTAAGAGCCCGGCGTAATATTCAAAACAGTGGATTGCGTCATCCACATCCCCTTCAGCCTCCCTTAATGGCTTGCCGTTATCGATGGTATCCAGATAAGCAAATTGAGACCGTTCCTGGCCCATCTTATGGGCGATTGCCAAGAGCGTGTCAGCGCGGGACTGGGCGTTGGTATCCCGCCATTTTCGAGTTTGGTAAAACGAGCGCTTAGCCGCTTGAATGGTATTGATCGCGTCATTAACGTCGCTATCGGCAACTTCACCAATGAGGGCGTGAGTTGCTGGATTATAAACTTGCCGGCGCTTACCCGAGCTGGCAGGCTGCCAGTGGCTGTCGATATAATTTCCTTTGAATGTTATTTTTGATGGGGTGATGTCCATTATTCGTCACTTACTTTCATTGATTTGGAAGCTGAGTTATTGAAGAAGATTCGTGATAAATGCGTTATTTAACGACCAACTGTTGTTTGAGGGCTAATCCCGAAGCTTGGTGGGTTAGCATTTCAACAATGAGGGTTGCAATGTCTGCGCCCGCGTCATTGGCGTGGATACCGCCGGGATGTATGTTTGAAATAACGGTTCTCCGCGCTTCTGGCATGCCAACCGTTGGGCGATAAGCCACGTAGGCGCTCATTGACTTTGGCGTTACCAAGCCCGGCCGTTCACCAATCAGGAGACATACCACGTCGGCATGGGTGAGGTCGCCTAACTGATCTTCAATTCCCACTCGACAATATTTAATGAAGGGAATTTTGCCCACGCTAATGGCTTCGTGAGCGAGACCCCGTTTGATTGCCGGAATGACTTGGGCAACGTTTGCGGTGATCGCCCGCGAACTTAATCCGTCACCAACGGCAATCAACACGGTCGGGTGGGTTGGCAGCTGGCTTTTCACAGTCGCCACTGCAGCCGGAGTTAATTTTCGGCCGTGATCCGGGCGGGTGAGGTAGTCAGATTCATCACGACAGCTGGATTGCAATGGCAGCATATTCATCGACCTGACAAAGGTTTCTGGAACTTCCTGCCAAACGGAATCTTGGGCCGCAGCATGGTCCGCCCGAAGTCTAAGGACCGAAGCGGTTCGGTAACGCGTCCCAACTCTGCCCATCCCAAGGCGGGCAGGGGTTGTTTGTTTAAGGCCAAAATACGCGGATCGGTTGCGGGGGTTCGTTACTAAAAGCTTATCCTGAAGATTTTCCGCAGTAATGTCGATAATGGCCCCGGTTTGATCAACCGGTAATTTATGGATCATCGGTGGCACTAATTCAGTTAAATGTTTATTTGTGATAATCATTTGATTAGCTCCCTTTCTAAAAACAATGTGGCATCGCCGGCTCTATCGGTTAACCGGCCATTCATGCTAATGCCCATCTTTTCCAACCATTGGTCAAATTCCGCAATTGGCCGTTTATTCAGCAGCTGGCGAATGGCAGCCGTTTCTTGATAACCGGTTGACTGGTAGTTCAGCATGACGTCGTCAGCCTGGGGCACCCCCATGATGTAAGTGCAGCCGGCGTTGGCAAGCAGGAGGGCCAAGTTCTCGATGTCGTTTTGATCTGCCTGCATGTGGTTGGTGTAACAAACGTCACAGCCCATTGCCAAGCCACTGAGTTTCCCCATGAAGTGATCTTCCAAGCCCGCACGGGTCACCTGCTTGGCGTCGTAAAGATATTCCGGGCCAATGAAACCCACGACCGTGTTGACGATGAAGGGGTCGTAATGGCGGGCAAATCCGTAACAGCGCGCTTCCATGGTGACTTGGTCGGCATCAAAATTGGCGTTTGCTGATAATTCCGATCCCTGGCCCGTTTCGAAGTACATAACGTTGGGACCACTATTTTTGAGGGCTTGCTGGCCAAGCTTGTTAGCAGAATCGATGAGGTGAGCGTCAATCCCGAAAGCGGTGTTTGCCTTCTGCGACCCCGCAATTGACTGAAAGATTAATCCGGATGGGGCGCCTTTCTCAATTGCGGCCATTTGGGTGGTCACGTGGGCCAACACACAGGTCTGAGTGGGCACCTGCCAGCGAGTTACGAACCGATCAAATGCGTTTAAAATGTTCGTCACGCTGCTGACGGTGTCGCTCACTGGGTTCAGACCAATGACCGCGTCGCCGATTCCCATGCTGAGACCTTCCATTGTCGAAGCCATGATGCCGCTGAGGTTGTCAGTTGGGTGGTTGGGCTGCAGGCGGGAGGAAAACGTTCCTGGCCGGCCAATTGTGGTGTTGGCGGTTTTCTCATTGATAATCTTTGCTGCCGCAGTAATTAAATCCAGATTGGTCATTAACTTGCAAACTGCCGCAATCATCTCTGAGGTTAGGCCCCGGGAGATTTGGTGAATCATTTCATTGGTCGTATCAGGGGCTAGCAGCCACTCTCGAAGCTGGGTGACTGTCCAAGCGGCAATTTGTGAATAGACGCGGGTATCTAAATCATCAATAATGATTCTGGTCACTTCGTCCTGGTCATAATCAACGGCCGGATGATTGTAAAGGTCACTTAGGGTGAGTTGTGATAGGACGACCTTGGCAGCAATGCGTTCTTGAGCATTGGCGGCTCCAATGCCAGCTAATTGATCACCTGATTTTTGCTCGTTGGCCTTGGCCAACACTTCCTTCACCGACTTAAATTGATAATAGTGTCCAGATAATTTCACTTTTAAATTCATGGGTGTCCCTCCTTAAGTAGTTGACCAATCATTGGTGCTACCACCCTGGTACTGAAGTGGGGTGGATTAGCTCAAAATAGTTGATGTAATAAAAAGTAACAAAGACTAGACGATCCATCCCGTTCTGCCAATATATCGTTCATTCAAAAGCTGATAATCATTAACTTCCTGCGTAAAAATTAAAAATAAATGAAAATCAGCTTTCAATATTCTAACTTATGTCATATAATATAACACATAAATTCGAAAACGGAAGTTTTAATTTTGAAAGGGCTGAGGCACATGGTTTTATTTGGAACGTTAATGATCGTTCTAACGGTCACCATGATGGCTGCAATTGCTGTGAAAGCAACCTCATCGGTTCGTCAGTGGAAGCTGAAATCCGGCGATTTATTTCAGGCAAGTAAATCATTCGGATATAAGCAGGAATTAGTTCGTGACATGGGTGGTTTTTCAAATTTTGCGGTTTCATTTTCAATTATTTCAATTTTAACCGGCGCCGTTTCGTATTACGGTTATGGATTCAGCCATGGTGGCCCCGCGATGATGGGGGTTGGGTGGCCAATCGTCACCTTTTTCGTGTTATTCGTTGCCGCGGCGATGGCCGAATTAACTTCCGCCATTCCGACATCCGGGGCGATCTATCACTGGGCCGCAATTCTTGGCGGTCCCCGGTGGGGATGGTTTACTGGTTGGCTTAACGTGATCGGGCAGGTGACAATCGTTGCTGGAATTGATTATGGCTGTGCAATTTTTGCAGCTAACCTTTTATTTACCAATCCAAGCAAGCCACTGTTTCTGACAACTTACTTCGTTATCTTGGCGAGTCACGCCGTTTTGAATCACGTTGGCATCAATATCGTTGCCAAATTAAATTCGATTTCAGCTATCTATCACGTCATCGGGGTTTTTCTAATTATTGGTGTCTTGGTATTCTTCGGCCCGACGCACAGCACAACCTATCTATTTCATACCTTTTCAACGGCAACCACAAAATCGATGCCGTATTGGGGCGCCTTTCTGGTCGGACTTCTGCAGGCTCAGTGGACGCTTACGGGATACGATGCCTCCGCACATACAAGTGAAGAAACCTTGAACCCACGTGTTCAGGCTCCTTGGGGAGTGTACCTGTCAGTGGCAATTTCAGGAATCTTTGGGTTTCTGTTATTGGCATTAGTGACGATGTCGATTAAAAATCCGGTTGCGGTTGCCAATGCTGGTAATAATGGGTTCATTGTTGCCGTTGAGCAGGCAATTGGGCCGCGCCTCGGCTCTGCAATTGTTTGGCTGGTTACCATCGCAATGTGGTTCTGTGGCTGTTCGGCAGTCACATCTTCCTCGCGAATGATCTATGCCTTCAGCCGTGATGGCGGATTACCATTTTCCAAGGTTTTGAAAAAAATCTCCTCGAAGTTCCATACGCCAATGGTTGCTATCTGGTTGATTTCAATTTTGGCATTTCTATTTGGAACTTCGGATGGGGTCTACGCCGTTATTGGAACAATGAGTGTCATTGGGTTGTACGGGTCTTATTTGATTCCAATCGCGCTTAAATTGCGCGCAAGATTAACCCATGTTTGGACGAGTGCTGATGATGGCCCGTGGAATTTGGGAACTTGGAGCATTGCTGTCAGTGTCGTTGCCTGTGGCTGGATTGTCTTCTTGATTTTGCTGATGATTTTCTCACCAACCGATGTTCAATTGACGTCAACAATCGTATTGCACTACGCAACTGGCAAAATCTTCGGAGTTGTCTTAATTGTTTTGGCGGTTGCTTACTTCGCCTACGCCCGCTATCACTTTACCGGGCCAAAGTTGGGTTCGTATGAAGCCTTAAATAAGCAACTGACGGCTTCTAAACAAACGGGGGACACTGATTCTGCATTGAATGCTGACGATCAATAGCTGATAATCGCGACCAAATCAGATCATGAAGGGTTACAAGTCATTGATCATAACAAAAAACGTGCGGGCCAAAGCAACTTCTAAATTGCTTGGGCTCGCACGTTTTGACACTGTAAAATTCGAATAAAAACGAAGAGGTTGAGACGAGCAATCTGTCTGTCTCAACCTCTTCGTTTTTAACGACTGTTAGTTTAATTCAATATCTGGTGAAAAGGTAATCGTTAAACCTTCGCATCCGCCAACGTCTGCAGTGAAGCATCAATCTTCTCCGCACACATCCGGCCTTCATGAATCCCCCAGATAACGAGGCTGGGACCGCGACGGCAGTCACCGGCAACGTAAATCTGGTTATCGTTGGTCGTATAGTTGGCATTCGTCTTGGTGATGCCAAATTGATCGAACAGCCATTGTTCGGCGCCGGTGAAGCCCATGGCCAACACAACAATGTCGGCCTTGATCTTCTTTTCGGTTCCGGCAATCGGCTTGAAGTGGTCAACCTGACTGATTTCAGCCTCAGTGACGTGCCCGTTTTTACCAAAGAACGAAGTTGCGGTAGCCGAGTATTCGGTAATGTCACCAAATAGGGCTTTGGCTTCCTTTTGACCATAACCAGTCTTTAAAACCATTGGCCATTCGGGCCACTGATTTTGCGGGGTTCGTTCCTTTGGCAGCGGCGGCATGATTTCTAATTGGGTAATGCCGGCACAACCTTCCCGAATCGCGGTTCCGATACAATCGTTACCGGTATCACCGCCACCCAGGACAAGGACGTGTTTGCCCTTGAGCAGGCTGTTAGCTTCGGTGCCGTTCTTCAGGATGTTCTTTGTGGCCATCTTAAGAAATTCTGGCGCTTGGTAGATGCCCTTCAATTCGCGGCCCGGAACGTCAAGATCACGGGACTGGCGCGATCCGGTACACAGAATTACCCGGTCAAAGTCTTTCTTAAGCTCATCGGCCGTAATGTCTTTACCGACTTCGGTATTGGGCACCAGTTTGACACCAATTTGGCGAAGGGTGTCAATCCGGCGTTGGACGATTTCCTTTGGTAATTTCATATTTGGAATTCCATACATTAAGAAACCGCCAAACCGATCGTCACGTTCAAATAGGGTGACCGAATGACCAAGCTGGTTCAAACGCCATGCGGCCGCAATCCCGGCAGGACCGCTGCCAACAATCGCAATTTTCTTGCCGGTTCGGTGCAGCGGCTTGCCTGAGTCAACGACCCAGCCATTTTTGAAGGCTTGCTCGATAATGAATTTTTCGTTATTTCGAATGGTAATGCCCGGGCCGTTTAAGGCCTGAACACAGGAAACTTCACACGGAGCGGGGCACACCCGACCGGTCATGTCCGGCAGGCAGTTGGTGCGACTTAACCGCTCAAATGCCCGGCGGTCTTGATCTCGATAGACCAAGTCGTTCCATTCTGGAATCAGGTTATCGTTGGGACAGCCACTGACCGCCCGGCCGCCGCCATAGAAAACCCCGTGGTGACAGAAGGGAATCCCGCAATTCATACAGCGGGCAGCCTGTTGGCGGCGATCAGCATCGCTTAGGTCCAGCTCCATGACGTTGAAGTCCTTGACCCGCTGCATGATTGGCCGCATCGGATTATCTTTTCTTGGGTATTTTAAAAAGCCTCTTGGATCTGCCATGTTTGATTCCTCCTAATCTTCACTCGTAGCCGTGTAAAAGGCTTTTTCAATCACTTTGGCTTCCGGAATGCCAGGCTTGGAGTATTCACGGATCAGTTTCTTCATCTTGTGGTAATCACGAGGGTATACCTTGATGAACGTCTTCTTTTCAACTTCCCAGTTGTCCAAAATCTTCCGGGCAGTCTCAGAGTCAGTGTATTGAACGTGCTTCTTTAGGAGGTCCTTGAGAATGCTGTCATCACCGGCTTCGTCCAAATGGTAAAGGTCAACGAGATCCTTGTTGCAGTTCTTCTCGAAGTCGTGCGTCCAGTCGTAGACGTAGGCCACCCCACCGGACATTCCGGCGGCGAAGTTTCGTCCCGTTCGACCGAGGATGACGGCAACTCCGCCGGTCATATATTCACAACCGTTGTTGCCAACGCCTTCAACGACAACCTTGGCACCGGAATTTCGAACACAGAATCGTTCGCCGGCCCGGCCGTTAAAGTAAGCTTCACCGCCGGTTGCGCCGAAGCACGCCACGTTACCAACGATTGGTGAGTGGGTGTAAATTTCTTTGGCTTGGTGAGGGGCGGCAACGATCAAGCGACCACCGGATAAGCCTTTACCCACGTAATCGTTGGCCTCGCCGACCAGCTTAATCTCAAGCCCCTGGGTAATAAATGCCCCGAAACTTTGACCCGCGGTACCGTGATAGTTGAAGCGCAGTTGCCCCGGCTTCAAGCCATAGTTACCAAAGTGGGCCCCAATCCAGCCACCTAATCGCGAACCAACCGCCCGGTCAACGTTGTTAATCGGTAAGTTAATAACGGTTGAATTCTTGTTCTTTAAGCTGGTTTCGGCAAACCGATCCAGATCAGGCCAGTTGTATTTCGGCTTGAATGGATTTTCCTTTTTCCGTTCGATCGTGATGGTCTTGTTGATCATTCGATCGTAGTTTAACGTCTTGGATTTTCCAGAAGGCACATAGCGTGGCTTCAAATGTTCACCGTGGCCAACCATTTGGTCAACCGTCCGGTAGCCTAAAGCAGCCATCTGTTCCCGAAGATCCTCAGCCAAGAAGTGCATCATGTTAATAACGTGTTCTGGACGGCCAGCGTAGAGTCGTCGTAACTGAGGATTTTGAGTGGTGATTCCAACTGGGCAGGTGTTCAAGTTACACTTGCGCATCATGACACAGCCAATTGAGACCATGGTCAGGGTCGCAAAACTGAATTCTTCGGCGCCTAACATAATGGCGATCGCAATGTCGCGGCCGGTTAACAGTTTCCCGTCAACTTCCAGAGTGGTTCGTTGCCGTAATCGGTTTAAGGCCAACGTCTGGTGCGCATCCGCCAAGCCCATTTCCCATGGTAAACCACAGTCACGGGTCGAGTTTCGCGGTGCTGCCCCAGTGCCGCCATCGTATCCGGAGATAACAACGGTGTTGGCGCCGGCTTTAACAACCCCGGCCGCAATGGTGCCGACCCCGGTTGAGGAGACCAGCTTGACGTTGATCTTGGCGTAGGGGTTAACCTGCTTCAAGTCATAAATCAGTTGGGCTAAATCTTCAATTGAATAAATATCATGGTGAGGTGGCGGTGAAATTAACTGCACGCCGGCAATGGAGCCTCGGATACTGGCAACCCATGGATAAGCCTTTCCGGCAGGTAATTGCCCACCTTCACCAGGCTTGGCACCTTGAGCCATCTTGATTTGCAGCTCATCGGCACTCATTAAGTATTCGGTATTCACGCCAAATCGCGCCGTGGAGACCTGCTTAATCTTGCTGTTACGGTCCAGCCCATCTTCGCCAATGTGGAATCGGTTGCGGTTTTCGCCGCCTTCACCGGAGTTACTGCGGGCACCAATCTTATTCATGGCGATCGCGATGGTTTCGTGGGCTTCTTCAGAAAGGGCCCCAAAACTCATTGCCCCGGACTTGAACCGTTTCACGATTGAACTGACGGGTTCCACTTCGCTCAGTGGCACCGGCTTGTTGCCGTTACCGTCAATCTGCCACATTGAACGGAGCGTCACGGGGTCATCCAGAGCTTCCTTGTTCATTTCAGCAGTGTATTTTTGATATTCTTTGTAATCACCGGTTCGAACAGCCTTCTGGAACTGGTAAATGCTCTTTGGATTGTAAAGGTGTTCTTCACCGTCAACTTTATACTGGAAACTCCCGCCTGAAGGCAGATCATCGATTGAGTGGGCGCTGAAGGTGAGCTGATATTTCCGGTAATACTCATTCTCAATTTGGTTGAGGTTAATCCCGCCAATTCGGGTTGGGGTCCCGGTAAAGTATTCAGCAACCACGTCGTCGGCCAGGCCCACGGCTTCAAACAATTGGGCACCTTGGTAACCGGCGGTAGTGGAAATTCCCATTCGGCTCATGATCTTGATGATTCCTTTGGTCGAAGCGTGACAGTAATCTTCCAAATGATTCTCCAGGCCCCGTTCACGTAACGCTGCGAAGGCGCCGTAAGGGTGAATGGCTGCAGCCCCATAGCCAACGAGGCAGGCGAAGTGGTGAATTTCACACGCTTCGGCGGTGTCGACCACGATGGAAGCCATTGTCCCCTTTCCTTGGCGAACCAAATAATTGTGTAAGCCCGAAACGGCCAAAAGAACGGGAATGGTCATTTGATTGTCGGCAACTGGCCGATCGCTTAACACCAAGATGCTTGCCCCGTCGTCGATGGCATTTTCAGCCTGGGTGAAGAGATCCTTTAATACGTGAGCTAAACGGTCGGGCGTGTCGGTTAAATCGTAAGCCAGAGATAATTTGGCCACCTTCAGGGATGGCAAATCAAGACTGAGAATTTTAGCGTATTCCTGGTCATTTAAGATCGGACTATTAATCTTTAACTTATGACAGTTATCCGCCGAATCTTTCGTACAGTCACCGTCGCGGCCAAGAAAGCCAAACGTGCCGATGACCACTTTTTCACGAAGTGGGTCAATCGGTGGGTTGGTCACCTGGGCGAAGGACTGCTTGAAATAGGTAAACAGCGATTGCGGCTTTTTACTGAGAACGGCCAACGGTGAGTCAAATCCCATGGCGACGATTGGTTCGCTGCCGTTTTTGGCCATTGGAATTAACGCTGTCTGAATGACTTCGTGGGTGTAGCCGTTACGAAGCCACAGTTTCTTGAGGTCATCCTTTGAAAGGGTGGCTTCAGGTTTTACTTCTGGTAATTTATCAAGGGTCAAACGGTTTGCATTGAGCCATTGCTGGTAAGGATGAGCTTCGGCAAATTCACGCTTCAACTCATCAGTCTTCGAAATTCTTCCGGTACTGGTATCAACCAGAATCATTTCAGCCGGAGCCAGGATTCCTTTATCGACAATGTCACTTGGATCGACATCGACCACGCCGGATTCCGATGCTACTACTAATTGGTTGTTCTTAGTTAAGGTAAATCGGGAAGGTCTCAACCCGTTACGGTCAAGAAACGCCCCAACTTGGATGCCGTCGGTAAAACAAAGGGCGGCAGGGCCATCCCAAGGTGCCATGAACGTGGCATTGTATTCATCGAATGCGCGTTGTTCATCTGACATCTCGGCACCGTCACCCCAAGCTTCCGGAACCATCATCATTAATGATTGGGGAATCGAGCGGCCATGACGGTATAAGTATTCCATGCAGTTTTCCAGCTTAGCGGAATCGGAATCGTCTTCATCATAGATTTCAATTCCGTGACTGGTCATCCAGTTTTCGGCACCCTTTAAGGTATTAATTTCACCGTTATGGGCGAGAAACCGGAATGGCTGGGCCCGATCCCAACTTGGAAATGTGTTGGTTGAGAAACGGGAGTGAATCAAACAGATGGCACTCTTCATTTCAGGATCGTGAAGATCCGGATAGAAGAGGCCCACCTGATAAGCGTGCAGCATGCCCTTATAAACAATGGTGCGACTTGATAAGGAACAGATATACATTGATTCGCGGTCAAACGTCTTTTCGAGCTGTCGGCGCAAAATGTATAAGTGGTCTTCAAAGTCCTGACCAGCCTTAATATCGACTGGGCGCTGCAGGATAACCTGGACGAATCCGGGCATTGACTGCTGAGCTGCTGGGCCACAGTTCTCATAAACAAACGGCACGTTTCTCGTCCATAAAACCGGGAATCCGGCCTCATCGATTTGATCAGTAACCGCCTTTAACATTGATTCCTTTTCTTCCACATCATGTGGTAGGAAAAGTTGGGCAACCGCGTAGTCACCGGACGCTGGCAATGTCAGTTCGTAATCTGCCATTTGCTTCCTAAAAAAGGCGTCTGGCAGGGCCATCAAAATTCCGGCCCCATCACCAGTATCGGGTTCGGCCCCGGTACCACCACGATGATTCATTCTTTGTAACATGGTGAGCGCTTTTTCAACGATTTCGTGACTTGGATGGCCATCCACCTGAGTAATGAAGCCCATACCACAGGCTGCGTGCTCAAACTTGGGTGAGTACATTAAATGGCCGTCATCCTTTAAGCGATCCATGAAACCACCTACCTTAGTAAAATTTACTTAGAATTGTAAGATCAAATTGTGTAGTTCTCATAATATTCTAATAATTGTAAAAATACAATGTTTTTTTGATAGATGTAATAAAAAGCCATTTAGACCGAGTTTAAATGGATAAATTTCTGACGCCGATTCGTCACTTTCACGCGCCATCACATGGCTGGTAAATATTCCAAACAAACAAATTATTAAATTCACGATGAATATCGCGTTGGGTATTGCAAAGGGTAGGGGAATGCGTATATAATTTAATCAAATTTTAATGTGCTCCGGGAACCCGCCACATTTAAATAATTATTCCAAATGTATGTAATGTACATAACAAACTCATGAGATATCCTCGTATTTAGCGGGATAGAAGGGAGTATCACGATATGGCAACTCTTAAGGTAACTGATCTGCACGTTGCAGTTGAAGATGAAGAACCAAAGGAACGAAAAGAAATTTTGAAGGGTGTCAACCTGGAGATGAAGACCGGTGAAACCCACGCAATCATGGGCCCTAACGGAACCGGTAAGTCAACGTTATCCGAAACCATTATGGGAAACAGCAACTATCACGTCACTAAGGGAGACATTACTTTAGATGGGAAATCCATTTTGGGGATGAAAGTCGACGAGCGGGCCCGGGCCGGCCTGTTTCTTGCCATGCAGTATCCCGTTGAAATTAAGGGGATTACGAACATGGAGTTTATGCGGACGGCCGTTAACGCCACCCGGCCAAAGGATAAGCCGCTGCCCATTCGTAAATTTCTGAAAATGTTAGACGAAAATTTGGAAATCCTGAATATGTCTGACGAAATGACAGAACGATACTTAAATGAAGGGTTTTCCGGCGGTGAAAAGAAACGTAACGAAATCCTGCAAATGATGACCATCAAGCCAAAGTTTGCCATTCTCGATGAAATTGATTCCGGCCTTGATATTGACGCCCTTCAAGTGGTTGCCAAAGGGGTTAATCATATGGAAGGTCCTGACTTCGGGACATTGATGATTACCCACTATCAACGACTTTTAAATTACATTCACCCCGACTTTGTCCACGTCATGATGGACGGCCGAATTGTGAAGACCGGTGATGCCGACTTGGCTAAGAAGCTGGAAGCTGAAGGGTATGCCGGGCTGAAAGATGAACTTGGATTGGATGTCGATTTGGTCGATGACGATGTCAGTGTCGGAGGGGGCAAGTAATATGTTGTCAACAAAAACTCGCAAGTTAAATCCTACCCTGCTATCGCAAGCAAAGTTCGCTGATGAACCTGCTTGGCTGACTGACATGCGCCAGGCTGCTTGGCAAAAAATCGATGAATTGACCCTGCCCGTATTTGATAAGGTGGATTATCACACCTGGCCACTGTTTGAATTTGCTGAAAAGCAAACGCCAGTGACGGATGATCCCACTGATTTATTAGATCCCACTGATCACTATCAGTTTGTGAGTGTGGGTAAGCGAACGGTAAAAAATGATCTTGCGGCTGAATTAACCGATAAGGGCGTTATTTTGACTGATATGCAGACGGCCATTCGGGACCATAGTGAATTGTTGTCTGAATACCTGTTTCAAAAGGCCGTTAAATTCGGCGAAAACCGTCTCACCGCGGTAAACGCCGCCTTAATGAACGGCGGGGCCTTTCTCTACGTGCCAAAGGGCGTCGAGATTGACCAACCCATTGATTTAATGCAGGTTCAGGATAGTCGCGGAAAAGAAAACTTTGTTAACCATACATTAATTGTTGCCGGTGCCGACAGTCATTTTTCAGTCCTGCAGCGGTTGACGACCATTGGTGATCAGGTTAATCCAGCGCATGTCACCGTTGAAATTGTTGCTGAGGATAATAGCTATGTCAAATTTTCCGCGCTGGATACCTTGGGTGAGAACACGTACGCCTACTATAACCGTCGTGGGTATCTGGAAAACAGTGCCCGCATCGATTGGACGATGGGCGTTCTGAACGACGGCTCAACGGTTGCGGACTTTGATTCTGACTTACGCGGCGACGGATCGCACACCGAAATGCAGACCGTGGCGCTTTCAACCGGTAAGCAGGTTCAGGGGCTCGATACCCAGGTGACCAACTATGGGCGCCACTCGGAAGGCAACATCCTGCAACGGGGCGTTCTGTTGGACAAATCAACCTTGATTTTTAACGGGGTTGGTAAAATCATCCATGGCGCTCACGGTTCCAAAGCCCAACAGGAAAATCGGGTGTTAATGCTGTCACCAAAGGCGCACGGTGATGCGAACCCAATTTTGTTAATTGATGAAAACGATGTGATTGCCGGCCACGCTGCCAGTGTTGGCCAGGTCAATAAAAAACAATTGTACTATCTGATGAGTCGGGGATTATCCAAAGCAGTTGCCAAACGGCTGGTTGTGCGGGGCTTTCTCGGGGTTGTCCTTCGGGATATTCCGGTTGCCGATGTCAGAGAACAGATGGTGGACATGATGGAAAGGAAGCTTTCGCATGAGCAAGGGACTGAATGATTCACGAACAGATTTTCCAATTCTTGATCAAGAGGTTAACGGCGAGCCGTTGGTTTATCTAGACAACGCCGCCACAACCCAGAAACCGGTTAGCGTTTTACAGACGATCATGCACTACTATGAGCACGATAACGCTAACGTTCACCGGGGCGTTCATACCTTGGCAGAACGGGCAACCGAACAGTTTGAAGCTGCCCGCGACAAGGTGGCAGCGTTCATTAATGCCCCCAGCCGAAAGACGATCGTTTACACCCGGTCGACGACTGAAAGCTTGAACTGGATCGCGTCGAGTTTTGGTAACGCAATGGTTAATGAGGGTGACGAAATCGTCATTTCCGAACTCGAACATCATAGTAACGTTGTTCCCTGGCAGCAAGTTGCGAAGAACCAACACGCAACTTTAAAGTACATTGGCTTAACGGCTGATGGCGAGCTGGACATGGACGATGCCAGAAAGCAGATCACCGACAAGACGAAGATCGTCGCAATCGCCCACGCGTCTAACGTGATGGGGGTTGTCAACCCCATCAAGGAGTTGGCCCAATTGGCCCATGCGCATAATGCGTATATGGTTGCTGACGGGGCCCAGTCAACGCCGCATTTGAAGGTTGACGTTCAGGACCTGGATGTTGATTTTTACGCGTTTTCCGGCCATAAGATGTTGGCACCAACGGGGATCGGGATTCTTTACGGTAAGCCAGAAATTTTGGACGAGATGGAACCCACTCAGTTTGGCGGCGAAATGATCAACGAAGTTCATGAACAGGCCGCCGACTGGAAGGAATCACCTTGGAAATTTGAAGCCGGCACCCCTAATATTTCGGGGGCAATTGCGCTGGGCAGTGCAATCGACTATTTGAACAACTTGGGAATGGATAATATTTCAGCCTACGAGCAGGAATTAGTCGATTACACGCTGCCAAAATTAACGCAGATTGACGGCATTACCGTTTATGGACCGCATGATCCGGCCAAACACACCGGGGTTCTCTCCTTTAATTTGGAAGGGCTGCACCCTCACGATGTGGCAACCGGACTGGACATGGACGGGATTGCGGTTCGGGCCGGCCATCACTGCGCGCAGCCGTTGATGGAATACCTGAGCTGTGAAGCAACCTGTCGGGCAAGCTTTTATTTTTACAATACCAAGGAAGAGGCAGATCGTTTACTCGATGCATTGAACGAAGTAAAGGAGTTTTTTGCAAATGGGACTAGCAAAGCTGAACGAACTGTATAAAACGGTCATTATTGATAACGCGAACTATCCGCGGCATAAGGGCCAGATTGCCGATCCAACCGGTGAAATGCAACTGAAGAATCCCACCTGTGGTGATTTGATTAAGGTCTCGGTGAAGGTCGATGACGGCAAAATTGCCGACGTTGGCTTTACCGGATCCGGCTGCACAATCTCCCAAGCTTCGGCCAGTTTGATGACCACCGTGTTAATGGGTAAGGACGTTAAGACTGCCCGGCGGCTGATCTTAGCGTTTTCAAAGCTGATCAGTGGCGGCGACATTGACGATGAGGACGAGGAACTGCTGGGGGATGCCGCGATTGTCGGTTCCGTCGCGGAATTTCCGACCCGGATTAAATGCGCCGCGTTAGCCTGGCACGCAATGGATGAAGTCTTAGATAAAACACAAAAATCATAATTATAACAATCGTCAATAAGGTTCAAGAAGGGAGTGGGTCACATGACTGACGTTTCAGAAGTGCTTGATGATAAAGATTACGAATTTGGCTTTCACGATGACGTGAAGCCGGTTTATTCAACTGGATTGGGTTTGACGGAGGATACGGTTCGGGAAATTTCCAAGGCCAAGGATGAGCCGCAGTGGATGCTTGACTATCGTTTGAAGGCTTATCATACGTATTTAAAGATGGCTGAACCCGGATTTGGCCCCGATTTAACCGGGTTGGATTTAAAGCACATGAAGTTTTTCCAACGGGCAACTGATAAGCAGTACCGGGATTGGGACGATGTGCCCCAAGAGATTAAGACCACCTTTGACCGGTTGGGCGTTCCCCAGGCTGAACGAAAATATTTGGCTGGGTCTTCGGCTCAATATGAATCTGAAGTGGTTTACCACAAAATGGAAGAGCAGTTTGATAAGCTCGGGATTATCTTTACCGATACGGATACGGCGCTTAAGAAGTACCCGGAACTCTTCAAAAAATGGTTTGGCAAGTTGGTCAAGCCAACAAATAACAAATATGCCGCGTTAAATTCGGCCTGTTGGTCTGGCGGGACCTTTATTTACGTACCAAAGGGCGTGACCGTCACGACTCCGATTCAATCATACTTCCGGATTAACGCTGAAAAGTCCGGCCAGTTCGAACGGACACTTATCATTGTGGACGAAGGCGCCCATTTGGAATACGTTGAAGGCTGTACCGCTCCTACATATCAGGGCGACAGCTTACATGCGGCCGTTGTGGAAGTGAATGTGCTGCCGAATGCCTACTGCCGTTACACAACCATTCAGAACTGGTCCAATAACGTTTATAGTTTGGAAACGAAGCGGGCTCAGGCTTTGGACAACGCCATTATGGAGTGGGTCGATGGTAATTTGGGTTCCAAGATTACGATGAAGTACCCGTCAGTTTATTTAAATGGTGAGGGTGCTCGGGGAACCATGCTGTCGATTGCGGTTGCCGGCAAGAATATCGATTCGGATACGGGTGCCCAGATGATTCATAACGCGCCGAACACCTCGTCATCGGTTATTTCAAAGTCGATTTCAAAGGATGGCGGCGCGGTGGATTATCGTGGGAAGGTCAAGTTTGGCCGCCATTCAGATGGTTCCTTTGCCCATGTCGAGTGTGACACGATCATCATGGACGACAAGTCGACCAGTGATACCATTCCGTACAACGAAATTTTGAATGATAATGTGTCGATGGAACATGAGGCCAAGGTTTCTAAGATTTCCGAGGAACAACTCTATTATTTGATGTCCCGGGGAATTTCAGAAGAGAAGGCGACCGAAATGATCATCATGAGTTTCGTGGAGCCATTTACCAAGGAACTACCAATGGAGTACGCGGTTGAATTGAATCGTCTGATTAGTTTTGAAATGGAAGGTTCAATCGGCTAAACCGCTGAACAACCGACAAGGAGGCAACGCAGATGAGTGAAATTGATAATCGGCCATTCAAAGAGAAGGCCCTGGACGTGCTGGAAAATGTCATTGATCCCGAACTCGGTATTGATATTGTGAATTTAGGATTGATTTATGGTGTGGAACTGACGGATGATGGCGTCTGCAACTTAACGATGACGTTGACGATTGCTGGTTGTCCGTTGACGGATTACCTGGATGAAGCCATTCGCGAAGAATTGGAAGGCTTCGACGAGGTAAGAGATGTCAATATCAACGTCGTGTTCGAACCGGCATGGTCAATAGATAAGATGTCGAGAGAGGCGAAGTTGGAGTTGGGAATTCATTAAAAAAAGAGTGCGACGAGGCTCGGTAGGTGCGGTGTCTAAGGGTGAAACAGCGGAAATCCCGGTTCTGGATTTTGGCTGCTTAGCTCTTACACGTTAGCGGCAGTTGCGTCGCCCCTAAAGGGGCTTGCCAGCGCCTTCAGCGCGGGCTGCGAAGCATGTTTCCGCTAGGTGGCAGGCAAGAGTCCTGGCTCTGGATTCTTACCATTACCATTGCACCCCTTAAACGTTAGCACCTGAGCCGTCGCCCCTAAAGGAACTTGTCAGCGCTTTGCGCGGGCTGCGAGCATGCTTTACGGTCGGACTGCACACAAGAAATTTGACCTTAATGAACAACACAGAACCGAAATCAAAATTAAACCAACCAAAAAATGACGCTAAGGTCCTCCATTTGGGAGTGATCTTAGCGTCATTTTCTTGATCATTCATTCCATCGTTAACGGTTCGTTTCGATTTGGAAAATGATCCAAACGTTCTTTGACTGCCGCAAAGTATTCTGGCTTAACGAGCGGCAGCAGTTTACTTTCAATGTCATCAATTCGGTGTTGGGTTAATGGGCGGTTTTCCTGGGTGCTAAACACCTGAAGCAATAGGATCTCCGCTTGGCCTCTTTTGGAATCAAACGTGCGATTTAAAAAGAAGTTGAGTAGGTCTAACTGGTCCTGATTCATGGGATCGTCCCCCTTCAAAGCGAACGTAATGTCTAAAGTTCCTAAGTTTTATCC
>NZ_AZFZ01000200.1 GCF_001435895.1 Lentilactobacillus parafarraginis DSM 18390 = JCM 14109
CGCGCGCAGCCGCAGCGCCAGCGTCTCCAGGCCGCGCAGCACCAGAAAGCAATCGTCCGGGCTGACCTGCTGGCCCAGGATGCTCTGGGTCTCGCGCAGCACGGCGTAGTGGCCGGCGTCGTTCATGCTGATGCTGCCCATCAGCACGTCGGAGTGGCCGCCGAAGAACTTGGTGGCGGCCTCGACGCTGAAATCCACGCCGTGCGCCAGCGGCTGGAAGCCCAGCGGGCTGGCCCAGGTGTTGTCCATCATGGTCAGCACGCCGTGGCGCCGAGCGGCGGCGGCGATGGCGGGCACGTCGGCCATTTCCATGGTGACGGTGCCGGGCGCTTCGATGCAGATCATGCGGGTGGCCGGGCGGATCAGCGCCTCGATACCGGCGCCGATGGACGGGTCGTACAGCTCCACGTCCACGCCCATGTGCGCCAGCCATTTCTCGCCGAAGGTCTTGAGCGCGCCATAGCAGGCCGCCGACAGCAGCAGGTGGTCGCCGCCGCGCACGAAGCCCATCACCACCGTCATCAGCGCCGCCGCCCCGGACGGGGTAATGACGCAGTGGCGGCCGCCTTCCAGCGCGGCGATGCGGTCTTCCAGCAGGCGCGCGGTGGGCGTGCCGGTGACGCCGTA
>NZ_AZFZ01000201.1 GCF_001435895.1 Lentilactobacillus parafarraginis DSM 18390 = JCM 14109
ATTACGAAAAATTGATAAAGTGATCGATTTTGATTTTATTTACGAATTAGTGCAACCACTCTATACCCTTGATAATGGGCGTCCAGGGTTGGACCCAGTGATTTTGATTAAGCTACCAATTATTCAATATCTATTTGGTATTCGGAGCATGCGCCAAACAATTAAAGAGATTCAGGTGAATATGGCCTATCGCTGGTTTTTAGGGCTTGATATGGTTGAAGTGGTTCCCCATTTCACGACTTTTGGTAAAAATTTTGAGCGTCGCTTTAAAGGGACAGATTTATTTGAGCAAATATTCAAGCAAATTCTTCTTCAATGTGTTCAGGCAAAGCTAGTGGACCCTTCGGTCCTATTCGTTGATGGAACACACGTTAAAGCTGATGCGAACAATCATAAATTCTCGGACATGATGGTTAATAAAGAAGCCGTTAATTATCGTCGAGCCTTAGATCAAGAGATTGAAAAAGATCGGGTAGCTCATGGTAAAGGACCATTAAAAGCAGATCAATCAGCTGTGAAAACTAAACGACAAAAAGTTAGTCGAAATGATCCTGAGAGCGGTTGGTTTCATAAGGGGGAGCACAAACAAGTTTTTGCTTACAATGTGCAAACAGCCTGTGATGCC
>NZ_AZFZ01000202.1 GCF_001435895.1 Lentilactobacillus parafarraginis DSM 18390 = JCM 14109
GCGATCCCCGCTTGCAGCATGCTTTTAAACTTTATCGAGCAGGCATGAGTGACATTGATGTGTCCCGAAATACAGGTATTAAACGGACGACCTTTATTCGATACCGTGTAAAATACGGTATTAAAAGAAAATAGGGCCCCCCTTTGGTTGGCTATACTCCTTCTTGGGTAGACAAGCAAATAATTAAAGCTTGTCTTCCTAGAAAGGAGTTTTTGTATGGGCCGAAAAGGTTCTAGATATACGTTAGATGAGAAGCTCTTTTATATTGGTCTGGTCCAAAAGGGCCAGTCTGCTAATTCAATTCATAGACAGTATGGTGTTCATGATTCACAAATCCAGCAATGGTTAGAACGTTACGAGTCAGATGGTGTGGACGGGCTTAAGCGAAAACGAACCAATCGAGTCTACTCTCAAGAATTCAAACTTGAGGTCGTTCAGAAGTATCTTGGAGGTAGTACCTCATATCCCAAGTTAGCCAGAGAATTCGGTATTCCCAATAGTGGTGTCATAGTTCAATGGGTTTCCCTGTATAATGGTGGTAAATTACTTAAATCCGCTAGGAGGGCTGCACCCATGAAGGATGGCCTTAAGAAGCTGTCCAAGATCTATGATTTTTGA
>NZ_AZFZ01000203.1 GCF_001435895.1 Lentilactobacillus parafarraginis DSM 18390 = JCM 14109
AGTGTTGCACTTCAATTTTAAATCGGGGAAAGAAAACAAAATTAAAATCTTTAATTAAATATCTTTCAAATAAAGGATTGATTAATATAATTCACAATAAGTATGGAATAAATTGTGTAGTATTTCGACTGCTCATAGCAGTTTATTAAACTCCCAATTTTGATGTGTTATTTATTTAATTCATCTTAAATTACTTCTAGATTTAAGTCTCTCACTAAATAATCGTCAATGATGCTTCTTGCGGCCAATTTACAGTGAATTGTGGTCTCACATATCAAAAACGAAACGTTAGAATTATTTGACATACTGAAGCAAATAGATATTTACGGCAAATGATATCGTAAATAGGCCTGCAAATATTACGGACTTAAAGTAAAAGTGTCTTTCGAACCAATTACAGATTTGTATAACAATGAAATTTTGAGCTATGATCTGTTACTTCCATAACACCTAAATTTGCTTTTGCCTTAAAAATATTAGTTTTACTAATCCCAAGAAACCTTTATAAACAGTTTCGGCATACCAATCAAGTTTGGAAGTATCAACATCATCCTTAGAAGCTGTCCAAGATCTATGATTT
>NZ_AZFZ01000204.1 GCF_001435895.1 Lentilactobacillus parafarraginis DSM 18390 = JCM 14109
TAGAGAATATGCGGCCAAACACCCCGAAGAATTCAAAAATCAAGAGGCCCTTTCAGATTAGCTCTAAAATCGTTTCTCAGCCGTTTTAGTTAACTGGCATATAAATACACCAAAGCTGATTTAAAATGGCTTAGAAACGATAAATATAGCCAATAATAAGCGAAAAATACGCTAATTGGTTTCAAAATCCTAAATTCATGTCAATAAAACGCCAATTTGGTTTAACCCTGGAATAAAATTGTCAGCAATTGAGGACGCGAAAAACTGAAAGTTTAACTTGAACTAACCGAAATACTTGGTCAATAACCAGAAAATAAGGCCTGTCAGAATACCAGTCGGGATCACAGCCAGCAGATAATTCTTAATTTCATACCACGAGAACCGCTTTTTCGTGGTTTGTAACTGCTGATCCATTTGATCAGTGACTTGGGCCATCGTCTCTTGAATGGTCTGGTTCACTTGGTCGTTGAGTTGGCTGAGGCGCTGGTTGTTTTTGGCTTGTTCGGTTTGAATTTGTTTGAGCGCGGTCAGATTTTCCTGACTGATCAGGTTGG
>NZ_AZFZ01000205.1 GCF_001435895.1 Lentilactobacillus parafarraginis DSM 18390 = JCM 14109
TCAATTTAGATCTCAAACAGTTTCTAAGAAGCTGTCCAAGAATACGGGCACATCATGAAGTCCGTTACCGCTGACAACGGGGCAGAATTCGCAGCGGCGGGGACGGTGCTTGACGGGGTTGCCGACCTTTATTATGCCCACCCTTACCGCTCTTCAGAACGAGGCACAAATGAGGCGCATAATCGAATGATCCGTCGTGATGTGCCTAAGGGCCTGTCCATGGATACTTTAGGCCCTAGTGATATCCAAGCAGTGGAAGCCAAGCTAAACAACTTACCACGCCGGCAGTCAGGTTACCAAACCCCAAAAGAGCTTTTCTCCGCTGCCGCTGGCTAAAGATTGAATCTTTAAAATATGAATATCAATGAAAATACTGTCTTGCCGGGATTTATTGCGTGGCTAATTTATTCTTGCAATTTGGGATTCTAACTTGTTTATTTTAAATTTCAATAAAAAAACGGCGCCATGGCAATGAGCGACGTCAGACTGAAGACAAACGCTATTTTGAAAA
>NZ_AZFZ01000206.1 GCF_001435895.1 Lentilactobacillus parafarraginis DSM 18390 = JCM 14109
CTATGACCCAGAATTAAAGCCATTAAGCGCCGATGATCTTAGTCAATTGCAACAGCAGCCACCGGTAGTCTTTACTAGTCAGCAACACCAAGCCGGTTTAAATTACCTGTTAGGCAAAATGGAATTAAAAGATATTCAGGATCATCGACTGCAACGGGTCTTAAAACATGATGGCACCCGGCAACTGTTTATCGGCGAATGTGGCCAAGATCCTAAGTTGGATCACAAACAAATTGAAATGGTGCAAGCCCGTTTGAAACAACAGACAACACGGTTTGATCAATATAAGCAAGCTCAAGTTAAGGACTATCAGGCCATTAATTATTACCCAACTAGCCCGAAAAACTACCTGACTAATATTTTTGACGAAGCCTTAATAACCATTTTATATGCGAAGAACACGGACTATCTAAGAAAGCAGCAACTACGTGGCTTAAAAGAGACCGAGTGGGCAATGACGAAAAAGCAGCGGCAACACCAAACTCGAAACCGGCATGAAG
>NZ_AZFZ01000207.1 GCF_001435895.1 Lentilactobacillus parafarraginis DSM 18390 = JCM 14109
TTGCCCAATCGGCAACTTTTTTAATTTCTAATAACAAAATAGGACTAAATAGCCATTGGCTACTTAGTCCATCTTTAATTTCTTGTTTGTTATTATCTACTCTTGTCCCGATTTAAGGGTATGAGGTATAATGAATACAAGCACAGAAATCAAAGTTCAAACATCCATTCTGCCAGGTCTGAATGCTTGGACTAAGTAGCTGTTATGTAGCTACTTGCTAAGAATATAAAATCTCGATCCCAGTCGGATCGGGATTTTTTCTTGGCTTGATTTTTATTTATTTTTATTTTGTTGTTAGATTAGTTTCAGTTTAGCACACCGCTTTCAGTGCAACAATAACTATCTTTACAGATTCCAGTTGTACTTTGAATCGATTAACCTCAAAATAGAAAAAAGGACATTTTTAATTTAACTAGGTGGTGATTGACATTGGCAAAAACAATTAAACAACTTGCAGATGAATTAAAGGTCTCCAAACAGACTATTCAATATCACTACC
>NZ_AZFZ01000208.1 GCF_001435895.1 Lentilactobacillus parafarraginis DSM 18390 = JCM 14109
GCACTTTTTGCAGTTCCGCTTGTAGCAAGGGATTGTGGCGCCTTTTTACCATATTCGCTTCGTAGATAGACATCGGTGGCTTGGACATCGAGTTTGGATAGATATAAACGATTCGGTTCATTCTTTTTCGTTTTAGGATTGAAACCCATTTGTTTTTGAAAGAGTAAACCAATTGATTCTAGTTCAGTTTTTACTTTGATGACTTTGTGTTCGGAACAATTGAATAAGTTCACCAATTCTTGATTAGTAAAAATAAAGTAAATATGATTATCTTCATCGACCCAGTTGTTTTTTAATGAATATTCTAACCGGTCTTTGAGGATCATGTAGGCAAGTTTAGCGTCACTGCTGAGGTGCTTATATTTTTCCCCATACATTAAAACCTTAGGAAACTGGAAAAATAGGGCTCCATATACGTTATCGGCTTCATAGTAATTGAAATTTGTTGATTTTGTCATAATTAAAACTCCCTTTCTTGACTGACACACGCTGTCTCAAA
>NZ_AZFZ01000209.1 GCF_001435895.1 Lentilactobacillus parafarraginis DSM 18390 = JCM 14109
AAATTCGGATTAAATTTGCAATCTACCTTGAATGTTGTATGAAAAAGCGTGAAAATAGAATAGAATTAAAGGAAAGTTAATAAACTATATTTTAGGTGGGTAAATGATGGAGCGAAAACGGACGAATTTTAAAATGTACAAAATTGGCCGTCGCTGGGCGTTTGCATGTGCCGTTATCTTGACGATGGGCACAACAACGCTGGTGGCTCGGGCTGATGATGGAACGACTGCAACGGGGACTGATACGGCATCAACTAGTTCAAGCACAACCAAATCAGTCACGGCTAAGACACAAACTTTGAAGACTGCAGCCACAACTGAAGCGGATGTGACTAACCAAAATCAGTCGGTTTTAGATACCGATGGTTCGAATTCAAAGACTGCTGCTGGCACAGTGGCTGGAACTAAGGCGGCAACGAATACTGATACAAACGCTACCACCAATTTCGATGAGACAACTAGGGTCTGTCTTAAAACAAGCTTTTTA
>NZ_AZFZ01000021.1 GCF_001435895.1 Lentilactobacillus parafarraginis DSM 18390 = JCM 14109
CAATATTTCATAACTAGCACAACGCGTTAATTACAAAAAAGCTCCCTAGCAACTTCGCTGAGAGCTTCTTTAAGGCATGAGCTGCCATTATTTTGAAAGGGAAAGAAGCCGGAAAATAACCCCGATTCAATATTGGCCCATTCAAACCCACCTATTAGATCCGATGGCGCTTTAGTTCTTTATACAAGAGAATCCCGATTATAACGATGCCGATCGCTCTGATGACCCATCCCACGAGCGCGGCTGTTAAGACGGTCGCAATCAAATGGGTGAGCAAGTCACTTTCGAGTCCTAAATGAGTCATCTAGAAAACCTCCTTAATGGTACGTCAGTAACATCCTGCCCTGCGAATGCTGGTCCTGCAGCGCGTGCTGGGCTTTTTTCACATCTTTAAAATAATATTGATCCTGAATATAGGCGGTCAGCGTGCCATTTGCGAGGGCCGTTAACAGCTGATGGTAATCGTTAGGACCAATGCCGCCATTGCCAAAGGAAAATCGCTGAATTGGTTTAGCCGGGCGATAGTCGGTTACTGAAAGCGAAAAGATTGTCAGTCCGTCGTAAAAGTTTGCCAGCTGATTTAACAGGTTGATTGATCCAGCCGAATCGATGACTTTAGTAACGTTGGGAACTTGATTTAGTTGCGGAACCAGTGGTTGATCATAATCGATAACGTAATCTGCCCCAACTGACTGTAAAAAGCCATGGCTGCTTGAATGTCCCACCGCGACGACTGTGACGCCTTGGCGAGCGAGAAGTTGAATGAGATAAGTTCCGACGCTGCCGGCTGCTCCCGTAATCAGCACGGTTTCATGAGTGGTGGCATTAATTTGTTGGGTTGCGTATAACGCGGCGTCGGCACCACCGATAATGGTTGTAGCCGCTGCAAGCGACACATTTTCGGGGACTTGGAATAACAATGGCGGTATCGACGAATTGATGATTTCACTATTTGATCCGCCAAGATTGGCGCCAATCACATTTTGGCCAACTAGGTGACTATCGCGTAACAAACCGACTTCCTTAACCTGGCCGCCAAATCCGTAGCCGACGATCATGGGCAGTTTTGTTGGCCGCAAGCCCTTCAGCTTTCCCTCTTCCGTTAGGATATCGTAAGGCAGCACCGGCGTGTATTGAGTTTTGATGATTGCCGAAACGGGACTTTTTTCCGGATTGGCAAGGTTTGCGATCTGCAGGCCGTCAATGCCATCATAATTTGCTTGAACGATTGCCTCCATGCTCCTCATTCCTTTCCTGACGCCATCGATTCAACGAGGGATCCGAGGTTGATCAGATTGGTGTGAAAAGCGTGCTTGGCAATCGGCGCTAATAATCTGACTGGCAGATGGCGGTCTGTATCATCGGGGATGTAGAAATCTTCTTGAATGACAGTTTGATTATTTTCATTAGTCAGCGTAAATACCAATCGATATTCAAGGCGACCCTCGGTGCTCATGTAGGTTATCTGGTTATTTTCAGCCGTTACCCGAATGAGTTCTGTCTGATTTAATGCGGCTTCGTTGCGCTGGATTCGGAAACCATCCGGCTGTTCATCCACGATCGAAATTTCCGGGACCCATTGAGGCATGTTCTGTGGTTTCATTAAGACTTGCTTTACTCTGTCAGCGCCTGTCGTAACCATCACCATGTTTGTAAATAGTTTTGCTTCCATAAAAAAAGACCTCCTTAATTGAATGGCCTTAATTTACTAAATATTGGGTTAATTGAAAAATCAGAATACTGATATTTTAAAATTGATTATTAACGTGTTCGTGAAAAAGCTCGGTTAAAAACTTTTGGCGCTGCGTTGCTTCTAACTGGCGCTCACGATCGCCGGCATCAGCCGCAATTTGCGCAATCAGGCGGTAACAATTTGCCAGCATATAGTGGGAATTATGTTGGGTAATAAAGTCAATTGCTTGGTTAACGCGGCTAAGAGCCAGGGTGTTTTTCTGAAATTCGTAAGCGATGAACGCCGACAAATAGAAAAGAATGTTGAGATTTTCTTCGTAGGTTGCCGTCTTGATGCCATCTAGAGATTGCTTAACCAGTTTATCAGTGCTGACTTGCTGACGATATTTGGCTTTAATGACGGCTAGGGAAATCAACCCCAACCGGGTCAGCGTTGATAAGCGGCCCTTTTCTTCCGCGCTGCTGATAGATAGGCGAAAGTTCGCTTGGGCGGCGTCTAAATTTTGATCAGCTTGAAATTGGGCAACCCCCAGGTAATAGTAATAAGCCTGGGTTTGGGCAGCCGTTTCCACTTGGTTGGCGGTTGAAGGATCGAGCAAGAAAGTTTTTAGTTTGAGGTATTCATGCTGATTACATAGCGTTTCAACGATTTGATTGAATTTTGCGGCCGAACTAATATCGAAATTATCGGCAAGACTAAAACGATCTAAAGAAATGGAAAGGCGCTTGCACAGTTTAATCAGCAACGCCGCGTTGGGAACGTATTGGTCGTTCTCAACGGCTGAAAGCATCGATTGCGCACAAATCCCCTCGGAGACCTCTTTTTGCGATAGGTGTTGCTGCTTTCTAATTTTCTTTAAGGTGCTGCCAAGTTTCATAAGAAGGCCTTTCTGAAATATCTGGGAGTTTCGAACCGAAATTTAAGCCATTATACCACCGAATGGCCGGTTCTTGGGCGGGTTACCAAAAAAGCAGTCTTTAGACCAATCAATTTTACCAGCTGTTAACAGAATCATAGATAGGGGGAGCGTCATTTACCTTAAGAAACCCTATCGAAGGTTATGGTTTGGTAAAGCGAGGTTTCTGGCGGGCCACTTTAAGCTTCGGTTAAGTTGGTTTCAGTAATCTAGGGCCATTCAATCGGAAAGGAAGTGACTCCCCGGTTAATGGCAGTCCGTGAGCTGCAACCGAAGATTGATTGTCAAAAACAAAGCGAATCTCCTCCAATGATATGCTTTGCCACAAAAGGGATGAATCCATGAAAGGAATTTACAGAAATGAAGTCTAAACACGTGCCGATTACAACCGGCCTCGTCGCGATGGTGACGGTGCTGGCGTTGGTTACCCAATATGTTGGTCGAAGACGCCGGAGTGTCCATGCCAGCTAGGAAAGGTGACCATCCAAGACAACAAAAACCGCTGAGCTTCTGACCATATAAGGTCCAAGAAAGCTCGGCGGTTTTTTGCATCACGTTATGATTGGTGGTTAATGACTACTCGCGCGTTGCTGCTTTTTTGAATTTGCGGCGGCGAAGACCGACTTGGTGGCGTCCCAAATTCGTTCGGCAATGTCAGCCCGATTCATTGTATAGAGATGAATGCCGTCAACGCCTTCAGAAACGAGGTCGATGATTTGATCAACGGCAAAGGCAATCCCGGCGTCACGCATGGCTTCCTTGCTATCTGCGTAACGGTCAAGGATGGCAACAAATTTCTTTGGCAGCGGCACGCCAGTAATGGAAGCAATTCGTTCAATCTGCTTCTTATTGGTGCATGGCATAATGCCAGCTTCAATTGGAACGTGAATCCCAGCAATTTCTGTCTTTTCTTTAAAATCATAGAAGGATTGGTTATCAAAGAAGAGTTGGGAAATCAGATGGTCGGCGCCGGCATCTACTTTTTGGCGTAAGTGCGCAATGTCGTCAACGAAGCTGGCAGCCTCGGCATGGCAATCTGGATAACACGCACTGGCAATGCTGAAGTCGGGGCGCTTCTCGTGGACAAATGAGATTAATTCATTTGCGTGGTTGAAGACGCCAGCTGGTTCCTTTCCCGGAATGCGGTCACCCCGAAGCGCCAGGATGTTCTTCACGTTGTTTTCGGCCAGATGATCCAGGAGGTTTAGAACCTGCTCCTTGGTTTGGTATAAGCCGGGCACGTGGGCGACCGCCGGAATGTTCAGCTGATTTTGAATGAGGTCGGTAATCTGAACCGTGCCGCTAGAATGGGTTGACCCACCAGCACCCAGGGTGACGGAAATGAAGTCCGGATTGATTGCCTGAAGCTGTTGGAGTGTGGGTAAAATTGCTTCTTTTGGTGAGTCTTTCTTAGGTGGAAAGACCTCCAGTGAAAAAACGGTTTTATCTTTAAATAACGCTGTTAGGCTCATTAATCTCACTTCTTACTTTCTTGGTTGCGTCAACGATGTTCTGAAGGCTTTCGAAGGACTCCTTTTCGGTTCGGGTCTTAAGGCCGCAGTCAGGGTTGATCCAAATTTTATCGATCGGCAGTTTGTGAATCAACTGTTTGATTAGATCTTCAACTTCTTGTTCGGAAGGAATTCGCGGTGAATGAATATCATAGACGCCGGGGCCAACTTCGGTTTGGAAGTTAGCGGCAACCAATTGATCGATTAAGGTGAAGTCTGCCCGGGATGCTTCAAACGAAATGACGTCGGCATCAAGAGCGTCAATCGCCTTGATGATATCGCCAAATTCACTGTAGCACATATGGGTGTGAATTTGAGTCGATGGTTGAACTTTGCTGTGAACCAGCCGGAATGCGGGAACCGCCCAGTCGAGATATTCTGAGTCCCAGTTGGACTTCCGGAGCGGCAGATTTTCACGGAGAGCCGGTTCGTCAATTTGGATGATTTTAATGTCGTGCTTTTCGAGATCCAACACTTCATCTTGAAGGGCCAGGGCAATTTGAGTGACGGATTCCTTGGCAGAAACGTCTTCGCGAGGGAATGACCAGTTGAAGATGGTCACCGGTCCCGTCAGCATTCCCTTAATCAATTTGTCGGTATGGTTCTTGGCAAATACCGAAGCGGCAACGGTGATTGGCGCGGTTCTGGAAATATCTCCCCAGATGATTGGCGGCTTAACGCCCCGGGTTCCGTATGATTGGACCCAGCCGTTTTGCGTGAAGACAAAGCCGTCCAGCTTTTCACCGAAGTACTCAACCATGTCGTTTCGTTCGTATTCGCCATGAACCAGTACATCTAAGCCGATTTCTTCCTGTTTTCGAAGGATCCGAACGATCTTATCCTCATTGAACTTGTCATATTGTTCGCGGGTGATTTCACCCTTTCGTAATTTGGAACGATTTTGGCGGACATCCTTGGTTTGAGGGAATGACCCGATTGTCGTGGTTGGCAGAAGGGGTAGGTTGAATTCCTTCTTTTGGATTTTTTCCCGATCGCTTCGTTTTGGTAAGCGGGTGTAATCAGAATCCGTTAAGCTGTCAATTCGCTGGTGAACAGTTGGGTTTGAGGGGTGCTTGATGTTTTTGAACAGATCATTGTTCTTAACGAGGGCGTCCTGACCGGCAGCTTCATCACGGTAAATGGTATCAAGTTCTTTAATTTCGGCTAATTTTTGAATGGCAAATGCTAAGTGTTGCTTAACGTCTGAAGGCAGTTTGGTTTCGTCTTCAGCGGTATACGGGACGTGAAGCAGGGAGGTTGAACTGCTCAGGACCACGTCGCCCTTTGTATTGAGCTGGTTTAAAAAGTTAATGGTGTTTTCGTAGTGGTTGCGCCAGATGTTTTTACCATTAACGACCCCGGCAAACAAAACTTTGTCAGCTGGGAAGCCATTGTCTTGGAGAAGATGGTTATTATATTTGCCTTCCACAAAATCCAAACCAATGCCATCGAAGTCCTTTGAAACGACATCGTTGTAAATATCACGGATGTCGCCAAAGTAGTTCTGCAGGAGAACTTTGGTGGTGTGCTTTTTGGCGAGAATGCCGTCGTATAGGTCGTCGAACAGCGATTTTTCAGCTGCGGTTACGTCAAAACTCAACGCCGGTTCGTCGATTTGGAGCCACTTGACGTTCTTTTCGCTTAATCGGGCAAGAACCTGCTGATAGGCGGTGATTAGCTGGTCAACGAAGTCCCGCGGCTTTGTGCCGTCAATAAATCGACTAAGCTTTAAGAGGGTGTATGGGCCAGTGATAACGGCCTTTGCATTGATTCCCAGTGCGAGGGCTTCGTTAATTTCGTTGAAGAGTTTGTTACCCACTAACTTCACGTTAATGTCCTTTGAAAATTCAGGAACAATGTAGTGATAGTTGGTGTTAAACCACTTCTTCATTGGAAGAGCCTTTACAGTTTCACTGCCATTTTGATAGCCTCTGGCCTGCGCAAAGTACTCATCCAATTCGGAAAGGTTAAGCGCCTTGTAGCGAGCAGGGACGATGTTTAATAAGTTGGCGGTATCAAGCACCCCGTCAAAAAATGAGAAGTCGCCAACCGGGATAAGGTCGATACCGGCATCTTGTTGGGCTTGCCAATGGTTTTGACGAATTTGATAAGCGGTTTGCTGTAATTCTTCCTGATTAATTTTGTTTTTCCAGTAATGCTCGGTCGCAAATTTTAATTCTCGATGGTGGCCGATCCGTGGAAAGCCGATGATTGTTGTTGTCATAAATGAATCCTCCTAGATTTTAAAATATTCCTGTTCCAATACTCCCTAACTGATGGTTCAAGTGGTTCATGACTAACCCGCGAAATAACCCTCTAAAGAAAAAGGGATGTTCTAATCTTTGTCAGATTAGAACATCCCTGTTCATTTCGTAATGTGAGCCTTCAGAAACTAGATAACGTGGCGTTCGAATGGCTTGTCGGAGATTCCCTGTGACAAGATCTCTTTGCTCCATTCCTTTGCGGAGAACAATGAGTGGTCACGGTAGTTACCGCAACTGTACTTGTCAGTACCCTGAACATCCTTCCATTCGATGTCATTGGCGATGGCTTCAAGAGAACTCTTCAAGGCTTTGGCAACTTCAGTCGTGCTGTGTTCGCCCCAAGTGATCAGATGAAAGCCGGTTCGGCATCCGAATGGTGAGCAATCAATGACGCCGTCCATTCGGTCTCTCAGCAATCCAGCCAAGAGATGTTCAATCGTATGCAAACCGGCGGTCGGAATGGCATTGGTGTTCGGTTGAACAAGTCGTAAGTCATAATTAGAAATGACGTCGCCTTTTTTACCAGTTTCTTCAGTGATGAGACGAACGTAAGGTGCCTTTACCTTTGTATGATCTAACGTAAAACTTTCAACTTTTGCCATAAATTATCAAATCTCCTTAAAATTATATTTACAGTTACTATCTTAACAGCCACGAGTAAATAATAAAGATATTTCGGAGGTACGGCAAGTAAAAAGACATTCGCCCACACATCAGAATAATCTGACGGAGGGGCGAATGTCTCGCTGTACCACCCTGAATTCGTGTTACTCTCGCAAGCAACACCTCTGAAGGTACCAAAAATAAGTGATCACTTACTTTTGAAACCCCGTGATGTAACGGTCACAGCCGGCAGTCAAGCGTTAACTTGACAACACTATTCAGAGTTCATATTCACTGACCGTTAAGGGATCCTTTCTCACCAACCGGATTCTCTGTGAACCTTATATCAAATCAGCTACTCTTCTCTTCAGAGTTTTATTTCGTTTCGGATTAGCATTAAAATTTAATGATAATAATAGACGGGTCTTTAATGTTTGTCAACAATAACTCCACAATTAAGTTGAGTGGGGACTGTCTGTGGCCTAGTGAGGCCAAACCTGCTTAGCGGTATCGACCACTAATTTTATTTTTTGCCACTGCTCATTTTCCGTTAAGTGATTGCCCTCTTCGGTGGAGGCAAAACCACACTGAGGCGACAAGCAGAGGTCTTCTAACGGGGCAAACTGACTTGCCAACTTAATCCGCCGTTTTAAATCAGATTGAGATTCCAGTTCTGGTTTCTTGGTGGTGACCAATCCTAACACAATCCGCTGATCGCGGCCATTTTCCGCGATCTTCTTAAGCGGTTCGAACCCGCCGGAGCGCTCATCGTCATATTCTAAGAAGTAGCCGTCAATGTGGAGCTGGGCCAAATAGTCGGCCACGGGATCATAGGCCCCGGCACCAGCCCAGTTGGAATCGTAATTTCCTCGGCAAATATGCATGGTAAGGACCAGATCATCCGGCTTGTTGTCGGCGATCGCGTTGATCGCTTTGACAGCTGCTTCACATAACGGCTTTAAGTCTGGATTAATGGTGCCCTTGGAGAAGGATGCCCACATTCCCCACGAGGTGTCATCAATTTGCAGGTAACGACAGCCAATGTCATAAAAGTGCCGAACGGTTTGCTGATAAGCCTTGATTTCATCTTCCAAAAAGGCGTTCAGATCGTTTTTATAATAGTCGTCGTAAATTTCGGCATCCTTGTTAGGGAAAAGCACGGATGGGCTTGGGATCGTTTGCTTTGCGGTGATGCCTTCCGGTACGACTCCATTAAGGTAGGCAAAGTCGTCAAAGAAGGGGTGGTTGGGATTATAAGCGATCTTGTTGGTAATCTTGATACCGCCCCTTCTGGTTTCCTGGCCATTGAAGATGAATCCGTGATCCGGGGTGAAGAAGTGGGCGCCGCTTAAACCGTCCAGGAAGTCCAGATGCCACCAGCTCCGCCGAAATTCACCTGAGGTCACGTCAGTCAGGCCCAGTTCGACCTCTTTTTTCACGAGCCGATTGATTTCACTGTTTTCAACCTGAGTAAGGGCGTCACGGGAAATCTGGTGGGCGTGATACGCGTCGCGGGCCCGCTTTAACTTCTCGGGCCGGAGAAAACTACCAACAATGTCATATCGATTAGGGTACTTAATTTTAGCTGCAACTGTCATTAAAAATCGCTCCTTTAGCTATTTAAGTCAATAAAAAAATCCTTGGAAATCAAACTTCCAAGGACGATTATTCGCGGTGCCACCTTAATTTTTGACCAACTCACGCCGGCCAACTCAGGGAGTGAGAGTGAAACAAAAAGCGGTTAACATCCAGATGATTCGCTCATCCGGAAGGAATTGCTCTTAGTCGCCTGTTTTGTCAGTCCAAGATTCAGATAGATAAGAACAAGTGATCCCTTTGTCTCAACCTCATTCCGGCGTGTTAATGGACGCCTGCCAGCGGAACTTTGCCGAAGCTTGATTCCGTTCTGCTCAAAGACCATCTTCACAGCGTTGCAGGCTCGCTTTCATCACCGCGAACTCTCTGGACTGCGCTACTGCTACTCATCTTCTCATTGCTTTCTAATTATTTCATTCGATAACAAGCATGTTAACTGGAAGCGGGCAGCTTGTCAAGATGAAGGCCACCCCGCCAACTATCGGATTGAGTCGTATTCAGTTGTGAAATTTAGTGTTAAGTAGCAATGAGAATTGAGCTAAAGATTTGAAAATTTCCAATCATAATTACATATATTTCCCGAAATGTCAACCAAATGCTTTTTAAAAAATAAACGCTTTCATTGGCCTTAATAAAGTGATATAATTCACATGTAAATAAATTTAAGGAAAGTAGGCTAACACTATGAGTAATCGTCTAAAGGGAAAGGTTGCAATTGTCACCGGCGGCACATTGGGAATTGGACTGGCAGTTGCCCACCGATTTGTTGATGAAGGGGCAAAGGTTGTCATTACCGGTCGTCACGCAGACATCGGTGAAAAAGCGGCCAAGTCAATTGGTGGCCCGGATGTCATTCGGTTTATGCGTCAAGATGCATCTGATGAAGATGGTTGGGTTGATACTTGGGACAAAACCGAAGAAGCATTTGGCCCGGTAACGACGGTTGTCAATAATGCTGGGATTGCCGTTAGCAAGAGTGTTGAAAACACCACGACTGAAGAGTGGCGTAACGTGCTTGCCGTTAACTTGGATGGCGTCTTCTTTGGGACTCGTCTGGGAATTCAACGGATGAAGAACAAGAATTTGGGCGCTTCAATTATTAACATGTCCTCAATCGAAGGCTTTGTGGGTGACCCAACATTAGGGGCCTACAACGCAACCAAAGGGGCTGTGCGGATTATGTCCAAGTCAGCTGCCGTTGACTGTGCTTTAAAGGACTATGGCGTTCGGGTTAACACCGTTCACCCAGGGTATATCAAGACACCATTGGTTGATAATCTGGAAGGGGCCGAAGCAGCCATGTCTGCCCGCACCAAGACCCCAATGGGCCACATTGGTGAACCTGATGATATCGCCTGGATCTGTGTTTACTTGGCATCCGACGAATCGAAATTTGCCACTGGTTCAGAATTCACCGTTGATGGTGGTTACACCGCTCAATAAACGACTTCAAATTGCATTTTGATGCGGGCTCCCTTATAATTAAGGCTAGGAAAAATGTACTCCTTTAAATATAGCCCGGTGAGTCTGTCAAGGAATGCCATTAATGAATATTGTTTTCAGAAATATATCTGATAAGAGATGCCCAACTCATGGGGAGTTGGGCATCTCTTATTTTCAATGGGCGTTAGTGTAAGTCACTGGCGCATAACCCAAAACGAGTGAGTAAGGAGACTGCCTTGACCCAAATTAAAAATCAATCCCTAAAATTTGATGATATTGAACCAGACAACACTTATTTTAACTGCACGTTTGCGGTCTCCAACGCGCCCATTCGGGTAAGCGATGTGACGTTTGATCATTGTAAGTTTCTTCAGGATAACTTTGACCGCAGCGATTGGAATTTCGTGATTTTCAAAGGCTGTTCATTTTTGAATGCCAGCTTCCATGAAAGCTACCTGTCCAACAGCCAATTTATTGGCGGCCAATTAATGGGTGCCGACTTTTCCGTCGGGACGCGGATTGTTAACTGTCAGTTCGTTGATTCGAACCTCCGCTATGCCAACCTTAGTGAAACAAAGATGACGGTGGTTAAATTTACCAATTCTAATTTGACCGAATCAAGCTTTCAGGCGGTCACGTTCAAAAAACAGATCAGTTTTGACCAAAGTGAGTTAGATCAAATTGATTTTTTAGATACCAATTTAAAGGGCGTTGACTTATCAAAAGCCAAATTTGAGACATTGCTGGTCAATCCAGAGTTGATCAAAGGTTTAAAGATCAATTCGTGGCAGGCGAGCTTATTGATCGGATTATTAGGCGTTGAAGTGGTTGATTAGTTGCCTAACGGAATGTGGTGACCGGCGTTCTCGGGACAAACAATTGAAATGGCATCCTGGCTGGTGGTAAACGATGACTTTACCCCAGCTTTTTTGGTGTTCCTAACATCCCTAAGTAAAAGCTGTTATTATACATATTTATAGCTTTATTTGAAATATTTATTCATAACTAGCGAAATTATCTTGACAGTCTTTCAATTTTACGGCAAGATTAAGGTTACATGAAATTACCATTAGATTAGAATGAGTTGCATACGATTTAATTGTTAAATGCTTTGAATGTTCGGATTATTGATTAATCACGCCGCCAATCATGGTGGCAATTTTGAACATTGACGGTCCCTTTATTTAACCCTGATATGTCACGGTAATTGGGCGATATCTCGTTAGATAAACGGCGATTTTTAGAAAGATGGTGGATCATTTTATGGATAAATCTTACCGGCAACAATTAAGCCTGGCTGACAGACAGTACCGGTTTTATGACATTGCGGCGTATTTGGCAGACCATGGTCAAGACGTCGAGACGGTTCCCTATAGTGTTCGGGTTTTGCTGGAGGAGGCGCTCAGACATGCGGATAAAGATCCTGAACGACAGTCAGTCTTAACGGCGTTCAATGATTGGGATAATGCCCATGATCAGGATATTCCCCACCAGCCTGAACGGGTGATCCTTCAAGACCTGACGGGGGTTCCGGCGCTGGTTGACCTTGCCGCAATGCGGGACGCGGTTGCCCAGCAGGGGGGCGATGTGAATAAAATCAACCCTGAAGTGCCCGTTCATTTGGTGATCGACCATTCTGTCCAAGTTGATCATTCCGGCAACGACGAAGCATTTTCCTATAATATCCAGCAGGAATTTAAGCGTAACCGTGAGCGGTACACATTTTTAAAATGGGCCCAAAACAGTTTTGAAAATTTGACGGTGATTCCACCTGACACCGGGATTATTCACCAGGTGAACCTGGAACACTTAGCAGATGTCATCCATGCCAAGCAGCTTGACGACGGCTCGTACGAGGCCTTTCCTGATACGTTGGTTGGGACGGACTCCCACACGACGATGATCAATGGCTTGGGCGTGCTCGGCTGGGGTGTCGGCGGAATTGAAGCTGAATCCAGCATGCTGGGTGAAGCGACTTACATGCCAATGCCCAAGGTAGTTGGCGTCAAGTTAACCGGCCAATTGAGTGAAGGCATTACCGCCACTGATTTGGCCTTAGCCTTAACCCATCTTTTACGGGAGCACGGGGTGGTTGGAAAGTTCGTCGAATTCTATGGCGATGGAGTTGAAACGTTGCCGTTAGCTTACCGGGCAACGATTGCCAACATGGCGCCTGAATATGGGGCAACCTGTGGTTTCTTCCCGATTGACGACCAGACAATTTCTTATTTGAAATTAACCAATCGCCCGGCTGAAACCATTGAATTGGTGACCGCATACGCGAAAGCCAACCACTTCTTCTACACGCCAAACGCTGACCGGCACTACAGTGAAACCGACAGCTTGGATCTTGGCAGCGTTCAAAGCAGTGTTGCCGGACCCAATCGGCCGCAAGATACGGTTTATTTAAAGGACATGCCCAAGCAATTTGATGATCGGCGTGATCTGCCGGATTACCCGGTGACCGTCGATCAACACGACTTTAATATTCGGGTTGGTTCACTGGGAATTGCCGCCATTACGAGCTGTACAAACACGTCAAATCCTCAGGTTCTGCTGGCTGCGGGGTTAATTGCAAAAAAGGCGGTGGCATTGGGCCTAAAGGTGCCATCCTACGTTAAAACGTCGCTGGCTCCCGGTTCCCGGGTGGTCACGCAGTATCTTCAGGCATCGGGTCTGCAGCCTTATTTGGATCAACTGGGCTTTAACCTGGTTGGCTATGGATGTACAACCTGTATCGGAAACTCCGGTCAGCTCAAAGAAGACTTGCAGTCCCGCGTGAGTGCCGATCCTTATCCACTTGCCGCCGTTGAAAGTGGTAACCGGAATTTCGAAGGCCGGGTAAACCCACTGATTAAAGATACCTATTTGGCATCGCCGCCACTAGTTGTGATCTACGCGTTAGCCGGAACCTGTGATATCGACCTGACTAGCCAACCGGTTGGGACCGCCAAAGACGGCCAGCCAGTTTACTTGAAGGATCTCTGGCCGAGCGATCAGGAAGTGGCCGACCTTAACGACAAATATTTAAAACCGGGTGAATTCCAGAAAAATTATGATTCAATTCTCAATCAAAACCAGACCTGGAACGACCTGCCGGCTCCCAAATCGGCCACCTACGATTGGGATGCCAACTCCACGTATATCGCCGCACCGCCATTTTTTGACGGGGTTGCTGGTGAAAAGCAACTCAGTGGTCTTCGGGTCCTTGCCAAACTGGGGGACTCAATTACAACCGATCATATCTCTCCAGCCGGATACATTGGCTCACAAACCCCAGCTGGCCGCTATCTGAAACAGAAGGGAATTGCTGCCAAGGACTTCAACTCGTACGGTTCCCGACGCGGCAATCATGAAGTAATGATGCGCGGCACCCTTGCCAATATTCGCTTGCGGAATCAATTAACACCCGATAAAACCGGTGGGTACACGCGGTACCTGCCGACTGGTGAAGAGATGGCGATTTTTGATGCCGCTCAAAAGTATCAAGCCGATGGAACCGGTTTAGTGGTTCTAGCCGGCAAAGATTACGGGATGGGCTCGTCCCGGGACTGGGCGGCAAAGGGCGTTAAGCTTCTTGGCGTAAAAGCCATTATTGCCCAGAGCTTTGAAAGAATCCATCGGGCCAACCTTGCAATGATGGGCGTGTTGCCGTTGCAATTTTTACCCGGCGAGAACGCTGATTCTTTGGGCCTGGACGGGACGGAAACTTTCAAAATTAACGTTGATGGGCAAACCGCTCACGTGGCTGCTGAAAAGGATGGCCACACAACGACGTTTGACGCGACGGTCCGCTTTGATACTCCAGCTGATTGGACATACTACAAAGACGGTGGCATTATGCCGATGATCGTGACAAATAAAGTAACCCAATAAAAAATTAACGCGGAGGTGCCCTATGGCCCTATCAAAAGGACTGGCAGGTGTAATTGCGGATCAAACCAGAATCAGTTCAACGCATAACGCGATTCTGTCATACGCCGGTTACCCCATTAATGAGTTGAAGGATGCGCCGTTTGAGGAAATCGTTTATCTTCTCTGGCATGGCCAGCTGCCCAGCCGAGATGAGTTGGCTGCCTTTCGTTTTGAACTTGTTTCTCAAATGGCGTTACCCTACGAAACGGTTCAATTGATGGCAAGAATCGCCAGAGAACCTCAGCATCCCATGAGTATCCTAAGAACAACCGTGTCACTTCTGGGAACGACCAACGATGTGAAACGTGATGAGCCGCCGCGGATTTTAGGAAAGATGCTGGCGGCAATTGCGGCGATTATTCGAATTCGCAATGACCAACCGATTAAGCATGCCCACCGGCAATGGGGCGTTGTCGAGAATTTTATTTACCTGTTCTCCGGCAAACGGCCCACTGCTAGTGAGGTGAAGATGTTGAACACGGTCATGATTTTACATGCCGATCATGAATTCAATGCATCAACCTTTACCGCCCGGGTGGTGGCGTCCACCCAATCAGACTACTATTCGTGTTTGACAGCGGCAGTGTGCGCACTGAAGGGTCCCTTGCATGGGGGCGCGAATGAGCAGGTCTTTCATATGTTGGAGACGATTCATCACAACCACCAGGATCCGGTTGAATTTGTGAACCAACGATTGGTCGCCGGTGATAAGATCATGGGATTCGGCCACCGGGTTTATAAAAATGGGGATCCCAGAGCTGTCATTTTGCGAGAAATTGCCAAGACATTAGCCCGGGATACTGATAACATGGCCTACTTTGACCTGCAGGAACAGATTTCTCAGGTGATGGCTGAAAAGACCCACCTGCACCCTAACGTTGATTACTACACCGCACTGATTTATCATTGCTTTAACCTGGACGCCGAGACGTTCACGCCGATGTTTGCGGCTTGTCGAACGGCTGGCTGGCTCGCCCACATTATTGAACAACAGGCAAGGGGATGCCTGATTCGCCCATCATCTGAGTATGTTGGGCAAACGAATCGGCATTACCCAACTGGCAAGGAGGAAAACGCGATTGACTGAACAAAAAATTACCATGGCAAATGGCCACTTAAAGGTACCGGATAATCCGACCATTCCGTTTATTCAAGGAGATGGCATTGGCCCGGAAATTTGGAAAGCGGCCAAGATTGTTTTTGATGCCGCCGTTTCAAAGGCGTACGATGGTCGGCGGCAAATTAATTGGCTGCCGCTTCTGGCTGGTGAGGCTGCTTTCCAAAAGACCGGCCAATGGCTGCCGGACGAAACGCTTCAGTCTTTGAAGGATTATCTGGTTGGCATTAAGGGGCCGTTAACCACCCCGATCGGCGTTGGCCACCGCTCCATTAACGTCACCTTCAGACAGAAGCTGGATCTGTACGCCTGCTTTCGGCCGGTGACCTACTATCCAGGGACGCCTTCGCCGGTTGTTCATCCTGAGAACGTCAACATTGACGTTTTTCGGGAAAATACCGAGGATATTTATGCCGGCATTGAGGCGGACGTCAACACCGCTGAAGCCGAAGAATGGAAGCAACTATTAAAGAAACAGGGTAAGCTTGATGAGGTCCGCTTCCCTGACACGGCCGCCTTTGGCATCAAGCCAATTTCCAAGCAGGGCTCAAATCGGCTTGTGAAAGCAGCGCTGGACTATGCGTTTGCCAATCATAAACACGTTTTAACCTTGGTTCATAAGGGCAATATCATGAAAAAGACCGAGGGCAGCTTTAAAACTTGGGGTTACGAACTGGCCGAAAGTTACGGTGACCAAGTATTCACTTGGCATCAATACAATCAAATTAAGGATCAGAAGGGGGCTGCTGCAGCAGATGCTGCTTATAAGGCCGCCAAAGACGCCGGCAAATTGATTGTTAACGATGTGATTACCGATAACTTTTTCCAACAGGCACTCTTGTACCCAGAACATTTTCAGGTCGTTGCCACGATGAATTTGAATGGTGACTATATTTCTGATGCGCTGGCCGCACAAGTTGGCGGTATTGGGATTGCTCCCGGCGGCAATATTAACTATGAAACCGGGCATGCCATTTTTGAAGCAACTCATGGCACTGCGCCTCAGTTTGCCGGCCAAAATAAACTGAATCCAACGTCGATCATCCTATCCGGGGCGATGATGTTTGATTATCTCGGGTGGTCGGAAGTTGCCAAGCTCATTCGAACGGGCATTACCACGGCGATCGAATCACATCATGTAACGGTTGACTTTGCCAAGACTCCGGATGCAACGGTGTTGAGCACGACTGGATTTGGTGAGTACGTGGCAGATTTAATTGGTAAAGGTTCCCTAGAAACAATTTAGCCTGATTAACAACTTAATAAACCTGGTTAATGGCTGCCGTATTTTTCATTTTTGAAAAATGCGGCGGCTTTTTTTATCTGAAAAATGATCCTTCATATTAACGGAGCTGCGTGGACCGGGCCGGTTCAAATGGTTGCTGTGCTCACTATTTATCGAAATTTTCAGGTGGTGATCAATCTCCGCTATAACGGGATAATTGACTGAAATAGCCCGCCCCTTTTATGAGCCGTAACCCTTAAATTGTGAACAATTCAGCAAATACATTGACTTTTTCTTGGAAACGATTACAATATTAATATCTAAGATATACTAATATTCTAGTTGGCATCAACCAGAATATTGTTACCGTTTTCATGAAAGGATGGACGATATGAATAATAATCGCTGGGTTTATACCCCAAAGAAAATTGATGTGAAACGAGGAGTCGCCTATGGATTAACCGACTTGATGGGTGGCGGGTGGAACAATATTGTTTCAGGGGTTATTTTTGCCTACCTGACTTTGTCGGTTGGACTTAATCCCGCTATGGCTGGGGCGATCACTGGGGTTGCCCGGATTTTTGATGCTATTTTTTCACTGCTTTTCGGAACCATTACTGACGGCTTTTATAAAACAAAATTAGGCAAGAAGTATGGTCGCCGCCACTTTTGGATGTTTGTCGGATTAATTGGGTTTGCAATTTCATTCTTGGCGTTTTGGGTACCGGCAACCGCTATCTTTGGTCCCGGCCATGATTTTGTTTATTACCTTGTGGTTTATACGCTCACTGAATTATTTGTTGGGATGATCCTCATTCCGTGGGAAACATTGCCAACTGAAATGACCACTGATTACACGAAGCGAACGATTCTATCCGGTTCCAGAATGTTTATTTCCGCAACCGGAACGTCATTGGTATTCTTTATTTTAGCAATTCTTCAATCTCTGCCGAGTGCCGAGGCCAAAAAGAATGCCTACTTGTTCGCTGGCATTTTATGGACGATTCTCTTTGTTGTTGCAATCTATACATCTTATCGAATGACGTGGGAACGGCCTTTGACAAAGGAATTCATCGCAGAATTAGATGCCAGACCCAAGCTCACTGTTGGTCAGTACATTAAGGAAACGCTGCATGATTACGGCCAAACTTTCCGTAACTCAGCCTTCCGGAAACATTTAACAATCTACATTTTCTCCTTCACCGGCAAGGACTTCTATGCCACCCTTCTTCCGACGTTCATCGTTGTTTGTATGGGAATGGCTTCGAACATTCCCTGGGTGCTGAACGCATTTGCCGTCTTCGGCATTTTATCCACGCTGCTTGCCGCAAAACTGATGATCACCCACGGGCCGCGTTTCTTATATAGCATTTCGTACATTGGCATCATCGTGGCATTAATCGGTTATGGATTAACCTATTTCTTACACATTCACAACCCATTAACAATCTTGATCATCATCACGATTGTCTATCAATTATCTCGAGGAATCTTGGAATTCACACCATGGAACGTTTTCCCATTTATTCCCGATGTAGACCATATCATGACCCGGGACGATAAAGCCGGCACGTATGCGGCAGTGATGACCTTCTTCCGTAAATCCACGGGGGCTTTGGCAACCTGGCTTGCTGGGATTCTCTTGGAGGAGTTGGGATACGTTTCGACAGCGACTACCCAGACGGCTGGGGTTACTGATCGGGTTGCTTGGTTGTTTGTCGTTGCGCCGATTGTGCTTATTTTGATCGCCCTGCTCGTGTCATGGACCTTCCAATTGAACCGGCAGACACATAAGGTGCTGCAGCTGGAAATTAGCCGATTGGAAAATGGGGGTGCCAAGAAAGATGTCACGCCCGAAGCAAAGAAGGTTGCTGAAGAGCTGACCGGCCATCCGTACGATAAGCTCTGGCCGAGCGAAACTTACGAAGAGTCACAAACCAGTCACAATAAGTGATTTCACGAGAAAGGAATGTTTCTACCATGTCTGAATCAATTATTATTTATAACCAACCGGAGCAAAAATTATTGAACTTATCACTAGCAGACCAGGATCTCACCCAAGTTGACCTGGCAACGATTGCTTTATCAGATTCCGTTGACGTCAGCCATTTGATGACGCCAGAATCCTTTGCCCTGGTTTTTGATGGGAAAAGTTGGGCTAGTCAGACCTATATGCAGTGGGAGGACTTACGAATTAATGAAGCTTTGAAAGCCGTTAAGAATCAGTTTACCCAACCCACCCAGGCTATTTTGACGCACTTTGTTAGCAGTATGGACGTTAAATATCAGGGCAAGAAATCGTGGGTTGAACTGTTAGATGAACTTGGCAAAGAAATCGAGGGTGATAAGTAATGGGATTAATAAACGATGACTTTCTGTTGAAATCAGATGTGGCCCGGAAATTATTTCATGAATATGCTGAAGATCAGCCAATCATTGATTATCACTGCCATCTTGAGCCAAAAGAGATTTATGAAAATAAAAATTATGCCAACATTTCCCAGATTTGGATTAATGAAGGCTTGTATGGCGATCATTATAAATGGCGGCTCGAACGTGATCACGGGGTTCCCGAGGACTTGATTACCGGTGACGCCGACGATTACGATAAGTTTGTTGCTTGGGCTGAAACAATTGATAATTCGTTGGGATCGCCATTATATGAATGGTCACATCTGGAACTGCGGCGCTTCTTCGGAATCAATAAGCGTTTGGACGCTTCGACAGCTAAGGAAATCTGGGATGAAGCCAACCGGCAACTTGCAACGCCGGCTTTTACTCCCCGGGCCCTTATCTCGCGATCCAACGTTCAGGTGGTTGTTACTACCGACGCGCCAGAGTCTGATCTGAAGTACCATCAGCTGCTTGCCAAAGAGAACTTAGCGTTCAAGGTATTGCCAGGGATGCGTCCTGATGATGCGTTCAATATCACTGCCGAAAACTATGGGGAGTATCTGAAACGATTGGGATCCGCAGCAGGGATTTCAATTAACAGCATCAAGGACCTCCAAGACGCAATGGCACAGCGCGTGCAGTTCTTTTCAGACCACGGCGGCCGGATTGCCGATCTTGGCTTAAATTCATATTTCTATGCGGATGCAACTAACGATGAGTTGGAAGATATTTTCAAAAAAGGAATTGCGAATGACGGCTTAACGGCTCAAGAGATTAATCAATTTACAACCGCATTGGTTGAAACGATGATGAAGCTTGCGAAAACGCACGATTGGGTATTGCAGTATCACGTCAATGTTGCCCGTTCTCAAAATAAACCAATGTTTGATAAAATCGGCCCCAACACGGGATTTGATTCAGTTGGGACGCAGGCTGATTTAACTGAACAGATTCGCCGCCTCTTCTACAATGCCCAGGCGCACGAAATTTTGCCAAAGACAATCTTTTATTCATTAAATCCGAATGATTGGATGGCTATTGCAACGCTTCTGGGTAATTTCCAAGAAGGTCGGGTTCAAAAGATGCATCTTGGCGCTGGCTGGTGGTTTAACGACACTCGGGATGGCATGGAGAGTCAGATGAAGCTTTATGCCAACGTGGGGATGTTTCCGAACTTTCTTGGAATGTTGACGGATAGCCGATCATTTCTCTCGTATCCGCGGCACGAATATTTCCGACGGGTATTATGTGATGTGATCGCCCAATGGGTAAATGATGGCCAGGCACCAGATGATCTTGAGTACCTTGGCAAAATTGTGAAGCAAATTAGTTACAGTAATGCTCGTGATTACTTTGGATTTTTCGATTAATAACGAATTCGATTAACATGAAGTTCCTGCAGATGAGGGCTGATTGTGACAAAAAGTGGCTGAGACAAAAGAATATCTTGTCTCAGCCCTTTCTTATCTATCCGAATCTTATATTGACGACAGAGTGCGACAAAAAGCAGCTTCCAGAGTATAACCGCTTTTTGTCGCACTTTGTCGTCTTTATCGTGATTTTGTCGCTTGGTAATTGAAGGAAACAGTTACGACTTTTGAAGCTGGGTGTGGCGCAATCGTCGCCGGATTGCCAACGACCGTCAAATGGCTGGGAACGTTTGTCAGCACAACGGCACCAGCGCCAACTTTGCTGTATTGCCCAATTTCGATTGGTCCGAGTATCTGGGCATTGGCGCCAATGAAAGCTCCCTGCCTGACGTAAGGATGACGCCGGCCCTGATCCGTCATGCGCCGCGTCCCAAGGGTTACGCCATGAAGAATGGTGACGTCGTCCTCAATGATGGCCGTTGCCCCAATAACCGTACCTACTCCATGATCAATGAAGACACGCTTACCAATGGTTGCTTCGGGCGCGATGGTAATTCCGGTGATTTTAGCGGCGTGCTGACTCAGTAAAGTTGCGAGAACGTATTGATGCCAGCGGACGAGTTGGTGGGCAATCCGATACCAAAACAGTGCCCGGATTCCGGGGTACGTTAGAATCACTTGAAGCAGACTATGAGCCGCCGGATCACGCTTGAGAATGGACCTTGCTGTTTGAAACATCTTGATGACTCCCCTTTAGTTGATCGAATCCGCGTTCCAGGTCGGCTAATAAGTCCTTTTGATCTTCAACACCAACTGACAGGCGAATTAATTCGTCCTTGATGCCGTTCTTAAGTCGGATGTCACGGGGAATTGAACCGTGAGTCATCAAGGCTGGAATTTCGATGAGGCTTTCAAGCGCGCCCAAACTTTCAGCCAGGGTGATGACTTGGAGCTGTTCGACAAATTGTTTGGGATCAAGACCGTCTTGTAATTCAAACGAGATCATTGCGCCAAATCCATGCATCTGCTTCTTGGCAACCTCGTAATCTGGATTATTAGGGTCGCCAGGATAGTAAATCTTGCTGACCAGCGGCTGATTTTCCAAGTAGTTGAAAATGGCTTCCGCGTTGGCTAAATGGGCCCGCATCCGAAGCGAGAGGGTCTTCATGCCGCGTTGCAATAACCAGCTCTCCTGCGGGGCCAAAATGCCGCCGATGGCATTTTGCAGGTAGCCAATTTTTTCACCAAGGGCCTGATCTTTCGTGACCACCAGGCCGGCAACCAGATCACTATGGCCGCCTAAATATTTAGAAGCACTGTGCAAAACGATATCGACACCAAGATCTAAGGGCCGTTGAATGTATGGCGATGAGAAAGTATTATCGATAATGCTCAGGATGCCATGGCTTTTCGCGATTTTAGCCACAGCGGCGATATCAGTCACCCGCAGCAGTGGATTGGTTGGCGTTTCCAGATAAATGGCTTTTGTGGCGGGGGTGATGGCGGCCTCAACTGCTTGAAGATCGCGGGTATCAACGACGGTAAACGTCATGCCGAAGCGTTTTAAAACCGCGTCAATCAAGCGGAAGGTTCCACCGTAGACATCATTACCAATGACGAAATGATCACCGGCAGAGAATAGTGAGAATACCGTATCGATGGCTGCCGAGCCAGAAGCAAACGCAAATCCAGCGGTCCCGTTTTCCAGGTCGGCAATCAATTTTTCAACCGCGTCTCGGGTTGGATTCCCTGAACGAGAATATTCATATTCGTTTTCGCCAATCTTTTGTTGGTGAAAGGTGGATGCCATGTAAATTGGCACTGATGTTGCGCCCGTGTGCTTGTCTTCGCTGATGCCGCCGTGAATTAATTTTGTATCGAATTCCATAATAATTGACCTCACTTTTTTAGTTGTTAGATTTAAGTTGATTAGTTGTAAATATTTTCACTCATGTAACGCTCACTGCTGTCTGGAAAGACCGTCACGATTGAACTGTTTTCCGGCAAATCATTGGCTACTTTGAGACTGGCTGCTAACGCGGCCCCGCTGGAACTGCCAATGAAGAGTCCCTGCGTTTTGGCCATTTGTTTAACTTGATCGAACGCGTCACTGTCGGCAATGGTGAGGGTTTCGTCAATTTGGACGTCCTTGAAGAAGGGCGGGACAAATTCGACGCCAATCCCTTCCGTTTTGTGCGGATGGGCTGGCCCACCGTTTAGAATGGAACCCTCGGGTTCAACAACCACCGTTCGGGTTGCCGGATTCTGTTCCTTCAGATATCGGGCGACACCGGCAAATGTGCCGCCGCTGCCTGCGCCCGCAACGAACGCATCAATTTGGGCGGGGACGTCCGCTACCAGCTCAGGCGCCAGGGTGTTGTAATAAGTCGCCGGATTGGCTGGATTTTCAAACTGCATTGGCACAAAACTGTTTGGCGTCTTCGCTGCCAACTCGCGGGCTCTTTTAATGGCGCCCTTGATTCCCTGGTCGCTCGGGGTATTGATGAGGGTTGCCCCCAAAGCCTTCATCAGCTGCTGCTTTTCAAAACTGAACTTTTCAGGAACAATGAGGATGGTTGGCAAGCGGTGTTCCTGAGCAGCGAGGGCGACGCCAATGCCGGTATTTCCGGCGGTTGGTTCAATAATGGTGGTCTCTCCTTCAGTTACTTTACCGCGGTCGATGGCGTCTTGAATCATGTATTGGCCCAGGCGGTCTTTAATACTGCCGCCGGGATTAAACATTTCTAACTTGGCGTAAATGTGACTGTGGTGGGGAATGTCAATTTGCAGGTCGATTATTGGCGTGTTGCCAATGAGTTGGGAAACGGATTGAATAAGCATGGTAAGATCCTTTCTGAATGAGTGCTGTGGCTGTTAGCTTGGGTTCAGGAAAGATGATCTTGATGAATCGTTGAACGGTCATTGGTTGGTAGAAAATAGAAAAAGGGCGCGAAACTCTGAAAAATCAGAATTTTCGCGCCCTTAGTTCAACTCCAGCCAAGTGGACATTGAACTTCTTTAAGGTCATTATTCCTCAAAAAATGTCAATGCTAACAGGCCGAACATCGCCAAAAACGCGTTGTTCGACAGCAACAATTAATCGCATTAAACATTGATTGAGTCATAGTGACACCTCCGAATTTTCTGTTGCCATAAATATACACAATCCCGGTGCAGGTGTCAAGGATTTTTCGAAATAAAAATGAAATAATGGTGAGAAGATAATTAAAAAATGTTGAAAATGACCGTTTTGGGTGATGATTAAGCCATCATATAATTATATGAAGATCATCATGATTGTGAATTGCCGATTATCAATAATTTTGATATTCTGCGGTGGGTCAAGTAAAATAAGGGTAATTAGTAGATGCGTGATTAATACGGAAATGGGGCTTTTGGGGTGAATATTGAGAAATTTATCGCCAGACGAAAAGAATTGGGCTACTCTCAGAGTGAGTTGGCCAGGGGCATCTGTACCCAGGCAACCATTAGTAAATTTGAAAATGGCGGGAAGATGATTTCCACTAAGATTCTCACCCAGCTATGCCAGCGATTAAACCTCTCATTAAGTGATATCTTCCCCGGCCCGGTTGATCACGATTCAAAGATGTTTGAGAAATTAGCCAGGGCAGAATTTGACCTAATTACCATGGAATATGATGAAGCCCTGGGCATCCTCGACGGCCTGGCTCTGGAAGAAATGGGCAATGACGATACAAAAATGGAATATCTGTTTATCAAGGGATATTTATTAGCGTTAAACAATCAGCCAAGTGATGCCGCCTTTTGTTTCGACCAGATTTTGGACGGCTACGATGAAACCCACCAAACAATCTATTCCCAGTTGGCCTATGTTGGCTTGGGACTTTCATTTGAGCAACAGGAGAAGTTTGATCGTGCCGAATTCTACTTTGCCAAGATGCCCGCCTGGCTGAAGACAATTACGACTAATGATGTTGAGACCACTTGGAAATCGCTGACGATGCTGTTTTATACGGGCGACTACTATTCGAAACGGGGCGAGACAGCCACCGGAACTATGCTGCTGGAATCACTCGTTGACCTCAGCGCCGCCCAGCATGTCACCTTCTACGTTGCCCGGGCGAAGTTTCGTCTTGCCCAAAATTATTCCCGGCAGGGGGCCGACAGCCAGCAAATTCAGGATGCGGTCGACGAGGCATACGTGTTCGCGAAATTCAACGGCAATCAAAAGCTAATTGCCCGGATCAACGAATACCGATTGAAAAACTAAATTGTGCCCAGTCAAAGGGATCATGGTATATTTAAGTTGTAATCAATTGATACCGGTTACACAATTTTCGAATAAAGGGGATTTTTGAAATGGCAACGAAATATCAAGCAAAGATTACCGCATTGAATGGTGACAAATTGGGCTATCAGCCAACGGGGGAAGCTGACTTTACGATTGATGGCGATACCTTAACCGTTGAAATTACGATGGATCATACATCACCAAATACTCAGCATTGGATGCATTTCCATGGCTTTCCGGATGGTCAGGATGCCCAACCGGCAACCGCTGCTCAGGACACTAACTATGATGGTTACGTTGATTTACCAGAAACCGAACCAGTTTCGGGAACCACAATGGTGCCGTTTAACGACAAGCCCGAAGACATGAACATTCCAACTGATACCTACCCGACTTCGGATGCGAACGGTCATTTCCATTACGTAAAGAAAGTGCCGTTAGCTGATATTCAGAAGAAATTCAAAGAAACCTTTAACGATGATGATCTCCGATTGGATAAACGGGTGATTTATATTCACGGCATCCCGGATTCCGTGGAGTTACCTGACACGGTGCAGGGCAGTGTGATGCACTATGATCCGCATACCACTTTACCAATTGCAACTGGAAAGATTGAACGGGCTTAGCAAAAATGACGCTCAGAGATTCTAGAAGCGTCGGCCCCTTGATGCTTTTATGATGTGAAAAATCAATGAAAATTAATCGCACAATCGGTTAGTCCTTCTGAATTGGACAACCGATTTTTTATTGCCTGGTCAGGCGGTTAACAAAATCATCGCTAAATGATTGACTTTTAAATCCCACTTGCTATAATGATTAGCATGCTAATTAAATGAAACAAAGCTGCTTGATTTTCAAAATACTTGAGCAATAAAGATTAGCATGCTAACAAGTCGATTGGAGATGACGGAATGTTCAAACTATTAAGACGCTTCAATAAGCGGGAATATTCAATGATTGTCATTAGCACCGTTTTCATTGCGGCGCAGGTGTGGCTTGAATTGAAAATTCCGGATTATATGACTCAGATTACCAACGCTCTGGGAACCCGGGGATCCACAACAATGGATATTTTAAAACCCGGTAGTATTATGTTGGGCCTGTCAATTCTGAGTATGATTTCGGCGGTGATTGTGGGATACTTTGCCGCTAGGGTTGCCGCCGGCTTTAGTGCCCGGCTTCGGGGAAACGTCTTTAATCAGGTCATGGATTACTCGACTGAGGACATCAACCAATTTTCAATTCCTAGTTTACTGACGCGATCAACAAATGATATTACCCAGATTCAACAATTTATCGCTATGGGGCTTCAGGTCATTATCAAGGCGCCAATTATGGCAGTCTGGGCGATCACTAAGATTGCCAATAAGGGGTGGCAGTGGACCATGGCAACCGGGATTGCGGTTCTGTTGTTGGTTGTCATGCTGACATTCGTTCTGGTACTGGTTCAACCGCGATTCAAGATTGTCCAGCGCCTAACAGATGCATTGAACCAAACCACCCGCGAAAACTTGAGCGGTCTACGAGTGGTTCACGCATTTAACGCCGAGAACTTCCAAAATAAGAAGTTTGATCAGGCCAACGATCGGTTAACCTCAACCAACCTGTTTGCTAATCGGGTGTTAGCCCTGATGAATCCAGTGATGACGTTAATTTCAAATGGATTGACGCTGGCCGTTTATGCAATTGGCGCCATTCTAATTGAAAATGCCGCAATGGGCGTGGGCCGACTCACACTTTTCAGTAACATGATCGTATTTTCATCATATGCCATGCAGGTAATTCTCGCGTTCCTGCTGCTGTCAATCATCTTTGTGATCCTGCCAAGAGTAACGGTTTCTGCTGGTCGGGTTAACAACGTGTTGGCCGTGCGTCCCGGCATCCACTACGAAACCAAGACCAAGGCCCCAATTCGCAGTAAGGGGACCGTGGAATTTCAGGATGTCTCCTTTAAGTTTAAGGATGCCGAGGCCAACGCGATCGAGCACCTGTCGTTCAAGGCAGAACCGGGCCAAACCATTGCGTTTATTGGCTCTACTGGTAGCGGGAAGAGCACGGTGCTGAATTTGCTGGCACGGCAGGCCGACGTCACTTCAGGAAGGATTTTGGTCGATGGGGTTGATATTCGAGACTATTCCGAATCCGATTTGAATAATCTGATGGGATACATTCCGCAAAAGGCCGTTTTGTTCAGCGGGACCGTGCGATCAAACATTGATTTTGGTGAAAACGCCCGCGCTAAAAAGATGACCGATCAAACCATCTATGCGGCCTTGGACATTGCTCAGGCCCGTGACTTCATTGATGCCGATGAGCGGGGCTTAGACGCGCCGGTTGCCCAACACGGGGATAATTTCTCCGGTGGTCAAAAACAACGACTCGCAATCGCTCGGGCAATTGCGCGGGATCCGGAAATCTTGATGTTTGATGATTCATTTTCAGCGCTGGATTATGCCACTGACCGTCAGTTGCGGGATGCGCTGAAAAAAGATCGTCGCCAGACAACCAAACTGATTGTTGCCCAGCGAATTAGCACGATTATGGATGCTGACCAGATTGTGGTGCTTGAAAATGGACGGGTTGCCGGTAAGGGAACCCATGAAGCCTTATTAAAGAATAATCAGGTTTACCAAGAAATTGCATATTCTCAATTATCAAAGGAGGAACTGGCCGAATGAAGAAGAAAACAGGAATTCTTGCCGGAATTCGAAAGTATGGTCATTCGTATTTTCCCCAGCTGATTATTGCGATTGTTTTGGCCGCTTTAGGAAGTATCACGACCATCATCGGCCCCAATCAGCTGAGTAAAATTACCAATTTGATTGCCAAAGGATTACGCGGCAGCGTGGATGTGAACCACGTCATGAAAATCGTCATCATTTTAGCGATCATTTATGGTGCCGGCGCATTAATGTCGTATGGTCAGGGATTCTTAATGGCTAACGTATCGCAAAATTTCACCCGCGATTTACGGGCTAAGATTAGTCAGAAAATCAACCACCTGCCAATTTCATACTATGACAAGCATGACGAAGGTGATACACTCAGTCGGGTCACAAACGATTTGGATACGTTTGGGCAGGCCCTGAACCAAAGTTTGGGGACCCTGATTTCGTCTGTAGTTCTGATTGTCGGGACGATCGTGATGATGTCAGTTACAAATTGGATCTTAAGTTTAACGGCGATTGTTTCCGCGGTGATCGGAATGATTGGAACAATTTTGCTGATGCAGCATTCACAAAAGTACTTTAATCAGCAGCAGAATAATTTGGCAGCCGTTTCCGGGTACGTTGAAGAAACATACACCGGCCACCAAGTGGTTAAAACATACAATAACACCGAGAATGCCAGGAAAGAATTTTCGAACCGGAATGAAAAATTGGCAACCAGCGTTTGGAAATCGCAGTTCATTTCCGGAATTATGCAGCCGCTGATGAACTTCATTGGCAATTTTGGGTACGTGGCCGTCAGCGTTGTTGGCGCCTTGTTGGTGTTAAACAACACGATCTCAATTGGGGTCGTTGTGGCGTTCATGGTTTACGTTCGGATCTTTACCCAGCCGCTCTCACAGGTGACTCAAGCGTTTGCGAGTCTTCAATCCGCTCAGGCCGGATTGTATCGGGTTCTCGAATTCCTTGAAGAACCGGAAGATACTGACAACGACCACGCCACAAATGAGCTGACCGATACGGGTGGCCGAATCGAATTTGACCACGTTTCGTTTGGCTATCAAAAGGACACCCCAATCATTAAGGACTTTAATGCGGTCGTTGAACCGGGTCAGAAGGTCGCGATTGTTGGCCCAACCGGTTCTGGGAAAACGACTTTAATCAGCCTGCTGATGGGCTTTTATCCGCTTAACAGCGGGGCAATTAAAATTGACGGCCAGGATATCCGAACCGTCACAAAAGAAAGCATCCGGGAGCAGTTTGACATGGTGCTTCAGGATGCGTGGTTATTTGAAGATACCGTGATGAATAATTTAAAGTATAACCATCCAGAAATTGATGACCGGCGAGTGATCGAAGCGGCTCAAGCTGTCGGGATTGATCATTTTATTCGAACGCTGCCGCAGGGATACAATACCGTCCTCGATGATTCTGTTACCCTTTCAGTTGGCCAAAAGCAGTTGATGACCATTGCCAGAGCGCTGGTTCGCAACCGGCCAATGCTGATTTTGGATGAGGCGACCAGTTCGGTGGACACGCGGACTGAGGAACAGCTTCAAAAGGCAATGGATATCCTCACGAAGGGCCGAACATCACTGGTTATTGCCCATCGTCTTTCGACCATTAAGAACGCTGATAAAATTATCGTTTTGAAGGATGGGCAAATCCTCGAAACCGGCAACCACGATGAACTAATGTCGCAAAACGGCTTTTATGCTAATCTATACAATAGTCAGTTTGAGAGCTTGACGGCATAGAGAAGAGGTAGGTAAATGGATAATGTCCAACTAGGGCCATTAATTAAAGCGGTTAATACGCTTTTTGAACGCGACATTGATAATCAGCTCACCAACAGTGAAGACGCACCCGGGCTAACGGGAACGCAGGCCCAGTTACTGGGATATCTGTTGCAGCAATCCGATCAGGAGATCTATCAGCGCGATCTAGAAAATGTTTTTAACCTGAGCCGCCCGACAATTAACGGCTTGGTGAAACGATTAAGGGAAGGCGGTTTCGTGGAAGTCATCCCTTCTCAAGAAGATAAACGTTTTAAGCAGGTCCGGTTATCTCCTAAAACCGAAGCGAAAATGCGCGAACACCAGCCTGAATTTGAAAGGGCCTTTATTGATTTGGAAGCCAAAATGACCAGGGGGATGTCAACGCAGGATGTTCGAACGTTGAAGACCCTGCTTAAAAGCTGCTTGGATAATTTAAAGGGCTAGGGGCATTTTGCTTCTAAGGCAGTGATGATCCTGATGAGTGATTGACTGCCGCTTAAATAACGAAGGTATTCATATGGCCATGATGATCGCATAGATAAATTCAAATAGCTGTGCTTTCTTACCATAGTCCAATCCCTCTAACGTCTCTGAATTTTATGAGAAACGTTAGGGGGATTTTTTTACTATTCAGATAACCGCTTCCATTGCTGACCTACTGCAAATTCCATTTTTAACGCTTACAATTATTAAGTTAGGTATTCCTAAAATATGGTTTACTTACATTTAAATCATGGTAACATTAGATTTGAAATTAAAAGGAGGTACTTATGAACAATGGTAAAGAATAAGGCGCCAAAGAAGCAACATTTGATTCATTATGCTAACGGCCCTTCCTTGGAAGAAATTAACGGAACCATTTCCGTTCCAAAGGGGCGCGGGTTTTGGAAAACGTTATTTATGTATTCTGGACCGGGTGCGTTAGTTGCAGTAGGGTACATGGATCCCGGAAACTGGTCAACGTCAATCACCGGTGGTCAAAACTTTGAGTATCTATTAATGTCTGTTATCTTGATATCGAGTTTAATTGCGATGTTGCTTCAGTACATGGCGGCTAAACTGGGGATTGTGTCTCAGATGGATTTGGCCCAAGCAATTCGGGCGCGAACCAGCAAAACCCTTGGGATCGTTTTATGGATTTTGACCGAGTTTGCGATTATGGCGACGGATATTGCCGAAGTTATCGGGGCTGCGATTGCCCTTTATCTCTTGTTCCACATTCCGCTTGTGTATGCCGTATTCATCACGGTATTTGATGTGCTGCTTTTGCTATTATTGACGAAGGTTGGGTTTCGAAAAATTGAAGCAATTGTTGTTTGTTTGATTCTTGTCATTTTATTTGTATTTGTTTACGAAGTTGCTTTGTCCGAACCAAACTTCGCGGCGATGTTTAAGGGATTGATTCCAACTGGCCAAACATTCTCAGGTACCGATCATGTCAATGGCGATACACCATTAACGGGTGCCTTGGGAATTATCGGGGCCACCGTAATGCCCCATAACCTGTATCTTCACTCGGCAATTTCGCAAACGCGAAAGGTTGATCATAATGACCAGGAAGATGTTGCTCGAACGGTTCGCTTTTCAACTTGGGATTCAAATATCCAGCTGTCATTTGCGTTCGTGATCAACTCACTGCTATTGATCATGGGAGTTGCCGTATTCAAGACCGGGGCCGTTAAAGACCCATCGTTCTTTGGGCTGTTTGATGCCTTATCGAATACATCAATGCTCAGCAACGGGATTTTGATTGCGGTTGCCAAGTCCGGGATCTTATCAATTCTGTTTGCCGTTGCGTTGCTGGCTTCAGGTCAAAATTCAACTATTACCGGAACGTTAACCGGACAGGTTATCATGGAAGGCTTCATTCATATGAAGATGCCGCTGTGGCTTCGTCGTCTGGTTACGCGATTAATTTCAGTCATTCCGGTTTTAATTTGCGTGGCAATGACCAGCGGCCAATCGCCGATTCGGCAGCACGAGGCGTTGAACACATTGATGAATAATTCCCAGGTATTTCTGGCGTTTGCCCTGCCATTTTCAATGTTGCCGTTACTCATGATGACGGATAATTCAAAGGAAATGGGTGAGCGCTTTAAGAACACGCTATGGGTTAAGGTTCTGGGGTGGTTCTCCGTTTTAGCCCTCACATTTCTGAATATGAAGGGCTTGCCCGATAATATCGCCAGCTTCTTTGGCGATAACCCTTCGGCGAGTCAATTAACTTTCGCCCATACCATCGCGTACGTCATTATTGTTGCCATTGTGCTCCTGCTCATTTGGACCGTTTACGACCTTTATCAAAGTCGCAATAAAATGCCGCAACGATTTGAAACAACGGCTGAACATTATGATGAAAGTGCGAATGATTAGCGTTATTATTTAATCAGAGGGAGGGACACAATTTAATGGATAATAATGATATGCCACACACAAAATTTAAACGAATTTTAGTTGGTGTTGATGACTCACCTGATGCACAGCTGGCCTTTCGGTACGCAATTTCCGAAGCCCGGATGTCAGACGCAGACCTTATCATTACCTCCGTATTGGAGCACGATGATATGAATGTTTACCAAGCACTCAGCAAAGACTACGTGCATGGCGAACGCGCTGAACTGGCGCAACATCTCAATCAGTATCGTGATTTGGCGCTGCGTGCCGGGGTTAAAAAGGTTGATACTGTCATTGACGAAGGCGATCCTGGTGAAGTGATCGTTAAGACGATTATTCCAGCAGTTAAGGCTGATTTGTTAATTGTTGGTTCGTTGTCAAAAACTGGGGTTCGCAAGTACTTTGGTTCCCAAGCTGCTTATATGGCAAAATATTCACCAATTTCAGTGATGGTTGTGCGATAATTGAAATAGATAATTAAATCACAATTCAGCGAAAGGAGCAGGTACGATCACACCGTACTCGCTTCTTTTGCATTTTTTGGGGGAAGATCAAAATGGTGTTAACTGAAAAGAGTCGAAAGTGGTTTGTGGGAACACTGCTGTTAGGGACATTTACCATGTCGATTAGCCAGTCGTCATTATCGACGGCGTACCCAACTTTTATGCGCTACTTTAATTTGCCGGCGAGCACGATCGCTTGGCTGACCACCGGGTTTATGCTGATTATGTCAGTGGTCATGCCGTTATCCCCGTGGCTCATGGATAACTTTAGATTCAAGCCGCTGTACTTAACGCTGCTGATTAACTTTGTCGTCGGCACGTTAATCGTGATTTTTGCGCCCAACTTTTTGATTATGATGGTTGGCCGGCTGATGGAAGGCTTTAGTGTCGGGGTGCTTTTTCCTTCCTACCAGTCCATTATTCTGGAAATTACGCCTCAGGATAAACGGGGAACGGTTATGGGGACCGTTGGCTTGGTAATGGGGTCGGCGCTCGCCGTTGGACCAATTGTTTCCGGGGTCATTCTTCAAGTGATGAGCTGGCAGGCGATTTTTGGGTTCTTCCTGGTTGTTCTCTCGGCAGTATTTTTGCTTGCTTTGAAGACGGTTGTCAGTCCGTTGAAATTAAAAACGACACATTTCGATTTTATTTCCGTCTTTATGTCTTTAGGAATCATTGGATTACTTTACTTTATTAATGAAATTTCTCATATGACGGTTACCAATTACGTTAATTGGGGAATCCTGATTGTGTCGGTCATTCTGCTTTACTTATTTGTTCGTCGTCAGCTGAAGATGCCGATGCCGCTTCTGCGATTGGATATTTTGAAGATCGGGAACTTTGATTTGGGGGTTGCGTTAACATCACTCTCATATATGTCCCTGATTACGATTACCATCGTGATGCCGTTATACTACCAACAGGCCTTGGGACTGAGCCCGTTTTGGTCCGGGATGGCGCTGGTACCAGCCGCTGCCTTTCTATCATGGTTAAACCGGCGAAGCGGCCGTTTAGCCGACCGAATTGGTTTTAAACCGGTTATCGCCATTGGCTTTGGCTTATTCATCATTGGCTGGGGCGGTTTACTGCTGCTATCTGGGTTACGAAATATTTGGGTCGGGATTATCTGCACGATGATTGTCGAAGCCGGCAACGCGTTTGCGATGATGCCGGCAACCACACTTGGTGCCAATTCATTGACCAATGATTTGATTCCCCACGGGTCATCCATTATTGCGACCTTCCGCCAAATCATGGGATCCACGGCGATTGTGCTGGCAACCGTGATTTTGGGGAACGGGAACTTTAACGCGGTGTTTGCGACCTTCTTGGTCATGGAAATTGCCGCTTTGGGATTGGCATTTATGATCAAGGACACCACCGCGCAGCGCAGTGCATATGCCACCCAACGTTAATTTTTCCAAAGATATTACTTATAAATAATGAATTTAATTTGGATGTATACGGTTTACATCCTTTTTTTATGCACTTTTTTATTGTGAATGAAAGTTATTTTCATCAATAGATTATGTCAGTAACGGTATAGTGAATGTGGTTTTGAAAATCACAAGGCAATTAATTGTAACCATTTTCAGAATGTGCTATTCTTCTAGTAGATGCTTAAAGATGTCTTCATAAATTACATAGGTGGTCCATCGATTGGGACACCTCGGATGATAAGACGTCGTTTAATTGAAAGTCATTTTTAGGAGGCTATAACATGGCATACAGAACTGTTAACCCTTACAACAACGAGGTTGTTAAGGAATATCCGTTCGCAACTGATGATCAATTACAAGATGCCCTGGCAACTGGGCATGATTTATATGAGACGATGAAGAAACAGCCAATTGCGGATCGGGCCAAGATCCTGCATAACGTTGCCGCCAAATTACGGGAACACGAAGATGAATTAGCCCGTGCCTGTACCATTGATATGGGAAAGTTAATTGGCGAATCCCGTGGTGAAGTCGAATTAGTTGCGATTATTGCCGACTGGTTTGCCGATCATGGTGAAGAAATTCTGAAACCGGAAAAGATTGACACGATTGCCACTGGCGAAGCTGAAATTCAGCACCACGCAACCGGGGTCATCATGATGGTTGAACCTTGGAACTTCCCATACTACCAAATCATGCGGGTATTTGCCCCTAACTTTATTGTTGGGAACCCGATGATTCTCAAACACGCTGCCAACACCCCAACTTCTGCTCAGATGTTTGCTGACGTGGTCGCTGAAGCTGGTGCTCCTAAGGGATCATTGACCAACTTATTCCTGTCATATGATCAGGTAACCGAAGCAATCGATGATCCACGGGTTCAAGGTGTCGCTCTGACCGGTTCCGAACGTGGCGGGACTTCCGTTGCCGGGGCTGCCGGTAAGGCACTCAAGAAGAACACCATGGAACTTGGCGGCATGGACCCATTCGTTGTACTGGGAGATGCCAACATGGATGACGTGGCCGACATTGCATGGCGGGCACGGATTTACAACACTGGTCAAGTATGTACGTCATCGAAGCGTTTCATTGTGATGGATAATGTTTACGATCAGTTCGTTGATGTTTTGAAAGATAAATTCAGTCAGTTGAAACCAGGCGATCCGCTTGATCCAAACACAACTTTAGCCCCAATGAATACTAAGAAGGCTAAGGAAAAATTACAGGGTCAACTGGATGATGCCATTGCGCATGGGGCAAAGGTTGTCTATGGTAACGAACCAATCGATCTGCCGGGACAATTCTTCAAACCAACGATCCTGACTGACATTTCCAAAGACAATCCAGCCTACAAGACTGAATTATTTGGCCCAATCGCCTGCGTTTACAAGGTTCACAGTGAAGAAGAAGCAATCGAAGTTGCCAATGACAACCCTTACGGCCTTGGCGGCATTGTCTTCGCCGGCGACGCTGACCACGGTGCCGAAGTGGCTTCCCAGATTGAAACCGGGATGGTCTTTGTCAACAACTTCATGTCAACCTTGCCAGAGTTACCATTCGGTGGGGTTAAGTTATCCGGTTACGGGCGTGAAATGAGTCACATTGGTGAGTTTGCTTTTGTTAACGAACAGTTAATTGTGAAGGCCGACAAACCTAACCTGAAGAATCCGGCCGGTGGCTTGGTAGCTTTCGGACCAGATGACCAGTAAATTTCGATAACCAATTCTATCAACTGTTTCATTGAGAGCAGCTCGTCGGTAACACTGGGCTCTCATATTCAAGGGTGACCACGAGGACTCTTTACCAGTGTTGCGATACCAATCTTTACAAGTGATATTCTCATTCTCCTTAACGAAAAATCGACTGACAGTTTAACCTGTTAGTCGATTTTTTCATTTCTTGTGCTGATTCAAAGGCATGGCACGCAAAGAACCCTATGATTTTGGCAGGATGATCCTTAAGAAGTTTGGCTTCACCTTCACGGTAATCGGCAGTTTCATGGCGGGATCACCGTCAATGCGGGTTTCGACTTTTTGCGCCGACAAATTTTCAATCTGAATTTCGCGACACTTTAGATAAATAACGCCGCGGGCCCGTTTCAAATTACCCGTTAAAAAGAACGTCCCATACGTGATAATTTTTGGCAGGGTGAACCGCTTCAGGATGAAAACTTGCAGTAAGTCATCGTCGTAGGTGGCGTCGGGGTTAAAGGCAACGTTACCGCCCACCGAATTAGTGGTCGTGATTAATAGGATTTGTGCTTTTAGAACCCGCGTCTTGCCGTTTGCCGTTATTCGGAGTTTATAGGAGCGATCCTTAAACAGCGCTTTGACCCCCTTGAACAGGTAAATAATCGGTCCAAACCGGCGCTTTTCTGATTGTTTGACGTCCCGGGAAATATCGGCCAGCTTTCCCAGAGTGAGGCTGCTGACCATGGGCTGGTCGCCCACCGTGGCTAAATCGACGAGTTTGGGCATGCCGGAAACCAGGTTATCAATGGCCTGATCAACATTGAGGGGGATTTTAAGCGCCCTGGCAAAGTTATTGACCGTCCCGCCAGGAATAATTCCAAGGGGGATGGCTTTACCGGCCTGCAAAAAACCTGCACAGGCGGTGTTGATGGAGCCGTCTCCGCCGATTGTGATAAGGCGGTCGTATTGATCGGTTGCTGTCGCAGCCGCATGAATGGCGTCACTCTCCGAATCGGTTGCTTTAAGAACGGCGGTTTGGCCATGGCGTTCAAGGACGGCCTTGGCTTTCTTGGCAATTTCGTTGTTATCAGATTTACCAGCCTGGGCATTAAAGATAATCAGATTCTTTTCCACATGAATCGCCTCCTTCATCGAAGTGGTGCCTGTACCTATATTATAAGGTGAAAATTACTTTGGCGCTTCCTTGGGGATTATGGTCAGTGATCCATTCATGACCGGCGATGTGGCATCAACGGCGTGGGGATCGGTAAAGATCCTGAGAAACTTCATGAAACTTTCGGCGGTATTCTGTTCATTTAGATCAGCCAGCGGCATCCAGTAAATCTTGCCTTCGTCGCTCTGCTTGAGGGCTCCGGAATACGTAGACGTCCGGTAAAGAAACCCTAATCGGCGATACAGGGGGTCCTGGTTGAACCATTCAACGGTTCCGCAAGATTCTAGGTGACTGACGTGCAAGCCGGTTTCTTCATACACTTCGCGGACCATCGCGTCATAGAGCCCCTCGTTTTTCTCGATATGGCCGCCAGGAAAGGTGTGGCCAAATTTCCAAGCGACATCGGTTTTATCTTCGACCAGAACTTCTTTGGTCGTCGGGTTATAAATCATGCACATATTCACCATTTCAACGTGTTCTGAACGTGAATAGGTCATCTCGATCACCTCATTTTAAAATTAAAACTGCCTCTGAAGTCAGTATAGCAAACTTCAGAGGCAGTTTTGATGTGGTTACTTTGACGATACTATTGAATGTGTGTTAATGAGGGTTATTTCCAGGATCATGCGGCGACTGCAAACTTCCCAGCTGCCCCCGGAACTCCTTGGAATAGAGATTCAAGTCAGATTGGTAAGCAGCAACATCGTTACTCATATCAACGGTGTAGTCAGCTTCCTCACCGTGTTCCCCTTTATCCAATCCAAGTTCCTCTTCCTTACGGTCAACCCGCATTGGCATTACGAGGCCGAGGAGCTTGATAATAATGGATGCCGCAATTGAAACGAAGATAATGGTGGCAAGGGTGGCGATGATCTGAACCCCTAACTGGTGGAAGCCGCCGCCATAGAAGAGACCGTTGTGGGTGACGATGGGGTTAACAGCTTTAGTAGCGAACAGGCCGGTGAAAATACTTCCGACAATCCCACTGACACCGTGACAGCCAAAGGCATCCAAAGCGTCATCAACCCCGATTCGATCTTTGAGGTAGTTAACGAAGAAGTAACTGGCGAATGTTGAGAACATGCCGATCCAAAACGAGCCGGCGATGGTGACAAAGCCACAGGCAGGGGTAATCCCAACCAGGCCACACAATGTCCCGGTACATACCCCAACCAAAGTTGGTTTACCTGAGATAATCATGTCCAAAATCATCCAGGTAACCATTGCGGTCCCAGTTGACATGGTTGTGGTGATGGTTGCCTGAGCGGCAATGTTGTTAACGGCCAGGGCGGACCCGGCGTTAAACCCATACCAGCCAATCCAAAGAATGGTGGCCCCTAACAGAACCCATGGCAGGTTGTAGTGGGTGTGTGGCTTATCGCCAAACTTGATTCGCTTACCTAAGAAGGCGGACAAGACAAACGCGGTAATCCCGGCGTTAATATGGACAACCGTTCCACCGGCGAAGTCCAGCGTGCCCAGGCCAGCTAAGAGACCGTGGGCGCTCCAAACCAAGTGGACCATTGGGTAGTAGATTAAGATTGACCAGAGGATTAAGAAGACCAACAGAAAGTTGAACTTGATCCGGCCAACAACCGCGCCGACGAACAGGGCCGGGGTAATAATGGCGAACATCATTTCAAATATCGAATAGATCCCGGTCGGAATCTTGGTGGCGGTTAACGCTCCTAATTTGACACCGTTCATGAAGAAGTTGTGGAGGGTCCCGACAATTCCGTGAATGTCGCCCTCAAAGGAGAGACTGTAGCCAACCATGACCCAGAGGACAATGGCGACGCCGGTCATGACGAATACCGATAACATGGTATTGACAACGTTGCGCTTCGACACCAAGCCCCCGTAGAAGAAGGCCAGCCCCGGTGTCATGAATAGGACGAGGATACTGGATAAAATAATAAAAGATGTGTTTGCAGCATTCAATAGCATCGCTTCCCTTTTTCTTTAATGTCATAAATTCTAACATCATCATTGGGGCTCGTCCAGACTTTGTTAGAAACGTTCTTAGTATATTTTAAGAGTTGAAAAAATGGAAACGATGCCAAAAGCTTTAAAATTAAATCATTGATCTTTGAGTCATCAATTAAAAAATATTTTTACCGCTAACCGGTAGATGTTAGAACTCCTGACAAATATAACAAAAAGCGATTATCCAACGTAATTTGGATAACTGCTTGATTAACTATTTAACTTCAGCGACTGCATCATCAATTGGGCTTTCGCCATCGCTCATTTCAATGATTTTGCCGATTGTGTTGTTGGATACCGTAATCTTAGCCAGCACCGCTGCAACGTTTTCGATGCTGTTTTCCGAGTTGGTAAATTCACCCAGCGAAACTTTGCCCGATCCTGGTTTTTCAACTAAAGCAGTGGGTTGCAGGATTGTGTAATCCAGCGACGTGTTCTTAATCAGCCAGAGGTCGGCGAAATGCTTGGCAATCAGATAGTTAGCCAGTGGTGACGGATTGGCGCCGCTAAATGAATCCGGCGTTAGTGAATCCCGGGAACTCAGCATGACGAAGCGATCGATGCCGCGTTTGGCAGCTTCAATCATCACTTTCACAGCGCCGTTTAAGTCAACTTGAAGGAGATCCTTGCCGCCTGACCCGGCGGTGAAGACAATCGCATCAGCTTCTGGCAGTGCCTTCAGAATGTCATCCTTAGTGTCATACAGATCAAGCTTAAATGGTTTCACGTTTGATGGTGCATGGATGTTTTCCGGCTTGCGGGCGCCGGCAAAAATTAGGTTATCCTTGTCGGCAGCGAGTTTGGTGACAACTTGGGAACCAACCCGACCGGTTGCACCAATAACGATAATTTTCATGGTATTCCTCCTTGTGAGTATTCTAAATCTAAGTATATCGGTTCTTCCCCATTAAATGAAAGGAAAAGTTTTTGAAATCATGACGGTTTTCTTGATATCGATCAATTATTTCTTGGTGGATCTTTCCTATACTAGAGTCATCATCAAGAGATAGGAGTAAACCAATCATGAAATTCCAAAAATTCATTAATCAACATCTCAATCAAATTACGTTGGCTACCGCCATTTTAATCGGCGTGGGCTTTGCCGGCAAGCTAATTGGCTCAAATATCATCTACACGGTCAGTTTCATCGTCGCGTCGGTAATCTCAGCGGTGCCAATCATGATGCGGGCTTTCTCAGCCCTGCGATTTAGGACCATCAGTATTGAACTGCTGGTGAGTATCGCCGTTATTGGGGCCTTTCTGATTGGCGAATATAATGAGTCGGCAATCGTTACCTTTCTGTTTCTCTTCGGAACGTTTTTGGAAGACAAAACGTTGGCTAAGACCCGCCACGCCATTAAGGATTTAACGGAAATGGCCCCCACAACGGCTGATGTTGTTCAAGACGACGGGTCGACTGAAGAAACCGACGTGGACTTTGTCGATGTTGGCGACGTCGTTTTAGTCAAGACCGGGGCTCAAGTTCCGGTTGATGGTGAAATTGTTTCCGGATCCGGTCATTTGAACGAAGCCAGCATTAATGGTGAATCGAAGCTCGCTGCCAAAACAACTGGGGATCCGGTATACGCCGGGACCATGCTGGACAACGGAACCGTTCAAGTTCGGGCTACTAAAGTTGGCGATGACACCACGTTTGGCAAGATCGTTGAGCTGGTTGAAGATGCTCAGGATACCAAGTCACCGGCAGAAAAGTTTATTGATAAATTTGCAACTTACTATACACCGGCTGTATTAGTCATTGCCTTACTCGTTGGCCTAATCTTTCAAGACTTTCGCTTAGCGATCACCGTTCTGGTTCTTGGATGCCCAGGGGCCTTGGTGATTGGGGCGCCGGTCTCCAACGTTGCCGGAATTGGCAATGGGGCGAAGAACGGGGTCCTGATTAAGGGCGGCGACGTTATGAATACGTTGAGCAAAGTTGATACGATTGTCTTTGATAAGACGGGAACCCTCACGGAAGGCAAAACCGCCGTTACCCATTTCAAGAACAGTTCTGATAACGATGGCGTATTAGCCTATGCCGCCGCCGTTGAAAAGGAATCTGATCACCCGTTGGCAAAGGCGGTTGTGGCATATGCCAAAACCCACGGTAGTGATTTTGATCAGCTTGAAGTGACCGCTAGTGATACCATTAAGGGCCGCGGGATTTTAGCTCAGGTTAATGGGCAGGATGTGTTAATCGGCAATCGTCAGTTGATGACTGACCATCAAATTGAGTTAACCGCAACCCAAAGTAGTGATTTACAGGAAATTCAACACCAGGGAAGTTCGTCAGTCATTATTGCGATTGCCGGCAAGGTTCAGGCGATTATCGGAATTTCGGACGTGATTCGCCCAGGCGTCAAGGAAAGTCTTCAGTTATTGAAGAAGGCCGGCGTCAAGAAAACGGTGATGCTAACGGGGGATAACCAGCTCACGGCGCAGTCAGTTGCTGGTCAGCTCGGAATCGATGAGGTTCACGCTGAATTGATGCCTGAAGACAAGGTTAATTTTGTAAAGGATTTCCAGAAGAGCGGTCACACGGTTGCGTTTGTTGGTGACGGGATTAACGATAGTCCGTCGCTGGCAACTGCCAATATTGGGATTGCCATGGGCAGCGGGACCGACGTTGCGGTTGAAACTTCTGATGTGGTGCTGATGTCCTCCGGATTTGACGAATTGGTTCATGCGTTTGGATTGGCCCGCAAGACGGTTTTGAACACCAAGGAAAATATCGTGATCGCCGTTGGAACGGTGGCCTTCCTGTTACTTGGCTTGCTAGTCGGCGTTATCTACATGGCCAGCGGGATGTTTGTCCACGAAGCCAGCATCCTGGTCGTTATTTTCAATGCCATGCGATTGATCAAATTTAGAATTAAAACCCCAAAACTTGATTCAGATCAATTATCCGCAACTGAAGTTAAGTTATCCTAATAAGTGAAGTTAAGGAACTTAGAAATTGGAGGAATTCAATATGAGTAAAGCAATCTTACAACTGGATGCATTGTCCTGCCCGTCATGCATGCAAAAAATTCAGGGCGCACTGGAAAAACAAGCCGGTGTTGATACCGTCAAGGTTCTCTTTAACGCCGCAAAGGTTAAAACCGAATTCGATGCCGATCAGGTCTCAGCAGACCAGTTATCAAATGTGGTTAGCGATCTTGGATACGAAGTTAAGTCAGTCAAAGTTAAATCATAACGGGGTGGAAAAATGACAACAGCAACGCCAGAAAAATTATTCGCAGCAGAAGTTAAGCAAGCCGATATCGATCACCACACACCAACAGCTGGGGCCATGACCGGCCACATTGTCTCAAACTTGGTAGTCCTAGCAGATAAACTGCAGCAGGCTAAGTGGTACGTGAAGGGCATAAACGCCATTAGTTTGAAGCGTTACTTTGGCGACTTGCTAACCAAAGCCCAGCAGCAGCGGGATGCTTTGGGACAGGTCTTAGTGGATGAGAACCTGATCACGCCGTCGACGCAAAAAGAGTTTGGCGAATACGCAATGCTCCAGGAAAACGGCCAGAATAAGTACGAAGACGCTGAATGGCTGATTAATGATTTCGCGCACGATTACGACACGGACAATATGTTCGTGACCCGGGCAATCAAGTTGGCCGAAAAGGAAGACCGACCAGTGTTGGCCACCTACCTGACGACTTTGCTTGCCAGTAACAACCATGAAATCGCCACCCTCCAGGGACTTCTCGGCAAGACGCCGCGGGAAGGACTGGATGAAGATGAGGACGAGGATGACTAAGATTTTTCTAAGGATAACTGAATCTCTGTAAGCGGAAAATTAAAGCAAGTTTCATGATCACTATGCTAACGATCATGAGGCTTGCTTTATGTTTTTATTGACTGTTTGAAATGGAAACGATGGCATTAACAAATAAGGATAATTGACAACCCTAGGTGGATTGCCAATTATCCTTATTTTGATAGATCTTAAACTACCACAAATATTCAACCGGATTCTTAATGTACTTATCGTAAACATCGCGAACAATATCCAGTTGTTCATCAGTTAATGCTGGCAAGTCGGCAGCCGTGGTGTTGCGATCGATTTGGGTTGGGTTGCTGGCACCGGGGATGACGGCAGAAACGGCGTCGTACATGAGGATGAAGCGCAGCGCCATGGCGGCGAGGTTATCGGTGCCCAAGCGGCGTTTGAGTTCATCAGCCGCCTTAACGCCGGTTAAATAATCCACTCCGGAGAAGGTTTCACCCTTATCGAAGAGCTGACCATTTCGGTTGGTTGTCCGGTGATCTTCCGGCGCAAATTTGGTGTCCTTGGTGTACTTACCGGTCAACAGACCACTTGCTAGCGGTACCCGGGCCAAAATGCCAACGTTGGCATGCTTTGCCAGGTTGAAAAAGAGATCGGCAGGGCGTAGCCGGAACATATTGAAGATAATCTCAACGGCAGAAATGTCGTATGAGAGGGCCTTGATGCCTTCTTCAACTCGTTCAACGCTGACACCATAGTTTTTAATTTTACCTTCCTTTTTGAGTTTATCCATTGTAAAGAAGGTTTCGGGCATGTAGTAGGTTGGCATCGGCGGGCAGTGCAGCAGCACCATGTCCAAAGCATCAACCTGCATGTTCTTAAGCGATTCTTCAACGTAGCGGGTCAGATTGGCAGGATTGAAGTGTTCAATGGAGAGAGGTTCTTCTTTCCGACCGATCTTAGTGGTGAAATGAACGTCGGGATGGGATCTAAGAAACTGTTTGAGATCTAAATTGAGTT
>NZ_AZFZ01000210.1 GCF_001435895.1 Lentilactobacillus parafarraginis DSM 18390 = JCM 14109
GGCGCAAGCTAATTTAGCTTGATCAAAAAAGCAGCAGTTGATTTAATCAACTGCTGCCAAATACCCCTTTAAAGGTCTAACTTATTGAGTAAATTCAATTTTAATTGTTTTACCCATAGCATGGGCAATTTCAGCTAGTTTATCAAACGTTACATTATCGCCACGTTCGATTCTAGCAATGGTGGATTGAGGGACGTTTGCTCTTTCAGCTAAATCGGCCTGAGTTAGGCCAGCTTCTTCACGAGTATGATACAACGCTAAGGCACTGGCAGATTTTTCCTTGTCAGCATGATAAGCTTCAGCAAACTTAGGGTCTTTTAATTCCCGGGCTAAAATATCATTGATTTTCATTTTGACTATCCTCCCATTCAGTTCGTAATTCAATCGCATGTTTAATTTCAGCGGGTGGTGTTTTTTGTGTCTTTTTGGTAAACCCATGGGTAATCACATATTTTGGTGTAACTGCTAAAATAAAGTGAGCCAAT
>NZ_AZFZ01000211.1 GCF_001435895.1 Lentilactobacillus parafarraginis DSM 18390 = JCM 14109
GGCTGAACCGATCACCGTCAACAATTTCTTATGAATTATCTCGATGTCAACCTTATCAGGCTGAATTAGCACAAACAGATGCCGAATACAAGCGATCACGATGTGGTCGGAAAACTAAGCTGAGCGATGAGTTAAAGCAAAAAATTCTCAACCATTTACGTCTAAGCTGGTCACCAGGAATGATTGCTCACGAATTTAAACTAGCTACTAAATCTATTTATAATTGGCTAAATCAGGGGAGAATTGGTTTCTCCTTGAATGATCTACCTGAACATGGCGTACGCCAACGGCGTAACGTTGACCAACGATCCAAATATAATCAATCTTTGGGGCGATCAATTGAACAGCGTCCCATGATGATTAATCAACGTAATCGCATCGGCGATTTTGAACTAGATACAGTCGTTGGTCCTCGTGGGCATAGTAAGGCAGTTTTAATAACTTTAATCGATCGAAAATCACGGTTCCTTTGGG
>NZ_AZFZ01000212.1 GCF_001435895.1 Lentilactobacillus parafarraginis DSM 18390 = JCM 14109
AGTGACAACTTAAAAGCCATGAAAGAAGAAATCAAACAACTACACTATGCTTTAGATCACCAGCAAAGTATTCACGTAGAAACAACACTGGCAGGTAGAGGCAAAGCTCAACTCAATTTGATTGACAAAGCTCACAAAAATGGCTTTGAAGTGACTTTATTATATGTTGCTTTGCGAGATGAAAATTTAGCTATCCAAAGGGTCAACGAACGGGTACAAAAAGGTGGCCACGGTGTTCCAGTAGCAACGATCAAGAAACGTTATCAGCAATCCAAACATAATTTGCCATTAGTGGCCTTTAAATCTGATAAGGTCATGATCTATGATAATAGCGAAAAGTTTACCTCTGTTTATGCAAGAGAGAAGGGACAAGTTTTTAAGAACGATTTGAGGCATTTTCCTTGGATAAACCAAAATATTACTTATCCAGAAAAGGTGCAAAAGCAGTTACAAAATTTTGCAGATCAAAA
>NZ_AZFZ01000213.1 GCF_001435895.1 Lentilactobacillus parafarraginis DSM 18390 = JCM 14109
ACATCACATGAGCGTGCGGATTATCTGGGTGGTCGCGATGAATTGCCACGTCGGCTACCATGCCCTCATCAACAAAATTTTCTTGCACATATTTTGTCAGTAATTCTTTCTGTTCGGATTCACTTAATTCTACCGGTAGAGCCACGTTAAACTCTTTTGCATACCGTGAGTTTGATTTACGATCTTTCTTTTCAACTTCATTCCACAACTGCTCTCGATCACTGGCCCATTCTGGTGCATTTTTTGGCGTCAAAATAAAGCTTTCTGGCATAACCGAGCGGGCATAAAAATAGTGGCGACCTTCCTTATCATCAAATAGCTTTTCACCACTTCGATAAGCGGCACTGGCAATCGCACTTCGTCCTTTACCAGCACTAATATTACTAAAACTCATGTGAAAAATTGCCATGTCGTTCACCACCTTTATTTGGGTTTATGGGTTTGATTTTGTTGTCGC
>NZ_AZFZ01000214.1 GCF_001435895.1 Lentilactobacillus parafarraginis DSM 18390 = JCM 14109
CACTACAAGCATATTACCATAGATGAACGGGAAACTATCTTTTTAATGAGGAATCATGGAAACTCACTTCGTGAGATTGCCAGCCATATCAAGAAAAGTTACTCAACCATTTCTCGAGAATTAAGCCGTAATTCTACTGGTAAATCCTCTTCACCTTCGAAGGCTCAGGAGAAGTACAAACAGCGCAAAGGCAACTGTGGCAGAGTCTCTCTTTTGAGTAATCCTCAGGTGTTTGAAGTGGTGAGAGAACACTTCTGCGAAGACCTTTGGTCTCCGGAGGAAATATCGAATCGCTTGGCAGTCGAAAAGTATCCGGTGCAGATCAGTACCACGACTATTTACCGTGGGATTTTCAATGGCTTATTTGATAATTTGTTTAAATCTGGCAGCTCTAGTGCCGTGCGCCATCTAAGGCATCACGGCAAGTCTCGCCACAATAAAGCTTATCAAGA
>NZ_AZFZ01000215.1 GCF_001435895.1 Lentilactobacillus parafarraginis DSM 18390 = JCM 14109
CTACTTTTTCATGGAACTTTGGACATTACCTATAAAGTCGTACAAATGCTGAATAGTTCTTTCATCTTTCAAGAAATCTTTCCCACTGGCAACGCCAATTGGGGTAATGTGATAGTATCTGCGAACGCGATTGTTATAAATTTGATTGTGACTTTCAATAAATTGTTTTTTCTCCAAGCGTTTTAAAATTGGATACAGGGTGGACTCCGAAATTTTGATAACGGACTCGACATCCCTGATGATCCGATAACCATACGAATCACCTTTATTCAAGGTCGCCAGAATGCAATATTCTAAGAAGCCCTTTTTCAATTGTGCATTCATTGCCGTGCCTCCTTTCGGCTATACTATACATCGCATAGTATTATGGAACAATGAAATCCTGACATTTAATTGTAAAGTTTGTGTAAATTACGTAAAATGGTACTGTACCCTGTCAAGTTGACACAT
>NZ_AZFZ01000216.1 GCF_001435895.1 Lentilactobacillus parafarraginis DSM 18390 = JCM 14109
CTTAATCCCCGAGATTTTCTTACCAGCGTCGTAACCTTTGTTTTCAGCAGTAGCGGTGTTTTTGACGCTCTGAGCGTCAACGATAATAAAGGAAGTTAAAGCTGAACGTCCTTGGTAAGTTCGCCGAGCAATGACAATTTTTTTAAAACTTGTTCCAATAAAGAATCAGCCGTAGGCTCAGCTTTAGTTGACCAAATTTTGTAATAGTTGTAAACTGACCGCCATTCTGGGAAATCACCGGGGACTTGACGCCATTGGCAACCGGTTTTCAAGACATATAGGACCGCACAGAAGACCTCGTAGAGGTCATATTTTCGAGGCTTAGTTCGCTTACGAAAATTTTCTAAAGCTGGTCGAATTAATTCAAATTGTTGCCGAGTAATATTGCTGGGATAATTTTTCATAGCTTAAACTCGCTTTTTACATAGAAGTATATCAAAAATCAT
>NZ_AZFZ01000217.1 GCF_001435895.1 Lentilactobacillus parafarraginis DSM 18390 = JCM 14109
AATATCACTACCAAAGACTACCAGCAAAGAACCAACAAAAGAATAGTCAGGGTGCAAACCTTATTAGTACTACAGCAGAGAGGATTATAAGAAGCAAGGTAGCAAAACCTTTGCTAGCAAATAAGCAACAAATAGGTAGCAAAGAGCCAACAAAGACTAGCAAAGAAAATAATGATCTGATTATTACTCTAAGAAGAGAAGTAGAAGATTTGAAGTCTCAACGCGACAAACAGCTTGCTGCCAAAGACCAACAAATAAGTAGCAAAGACCGCCAAATAGATCATCTAACAAAATTGATAGATCAGCAGCAACAATTACAATTAGCAATAGTAGCAGAAAATCGCCAATTAAAAGAGCATGTTCAGAAATTGAGTGGCTTGCTTGAACCTTCTAGTACAACTCAACAGCAACAATCAAACGACAAGGACGATGCCTTGTCGAA
>NZ_AZFZ01000218.1 GCF_001435895.1 Lentilactobacillus parafarraginis DSM 18390 = JCM 14109
ACGCGTTGTGCTAGTTATGAAATATTGGTTAGTAATGGCCAAGTTTTAACCCGCTTTTGCCAGCGGCGAGTTGTTCATGAACTCGAATCGTGTGCCACAGTAACAGCGCTTCTAAGCGGCTTTCCAAACCGGACATGGTTCGAATTCCCGGGTGTTCAAAGTGGCCCACTGTATCTAAATTATTAAAATTGGTTTCAATATGCCGACGTTGATTTTTCAAAAATCCGGTATCGACCGTTGTCTGGGCAGCCATATTCTTGCGCAACGGCGTCCAAAGATGAATGCCAAAGGTGGTGGCCAACCGATCTTTTAATGGTTGGCTTAAATAGCCGCCATCGGCTAAGACCCGTCGCGCGGGCGCGGTTAATAAGAGTTCTTCCGCGGCTTTTCGATCATCAAGGGCCGCCGGCGTCAGTTCCCAGGCCAGAAAGTAGCCTTG
>NZ_AZFZ01000219.1 GCF_001435895.1 Lentilactobacillus parafarraginis DSM 18390 = JCM 14109
AAACAAATTTCAAGTTTTATCAAGCTGACAACGTTTATGGGGCCTTATTCTTTCAGTTTCCCAAAGTATTGATGTACGGCGAACAATATCGGTATTTAAGTAGTGAAGCCAAATTAGCCTATATGGTGCTGAAAGATCGGCTCGAGTATTCCTTACGCAATCACTGGGTTGATGAGGAAGACCACGTCTACTTTATTTTTACCAATCAAGAATTAATGGATCTATTCAATTGTTCAAAGGGAAAATTAGCCACCGTTAAGAAAGAACTCGAAAAAGCTGGCTTGCTTTATCAAAAAGCCATGCATTTTAATCCCAAAACAGGGAAAAATGAACCCAACCGACTTTACCTGGCCGAACTAGATATGCGATCAACGGACGTCTATTTACGCGGTGAATATGGCCAAAAAGAGCCGCAAACCCTTGCTACGAGCG
>NZ_AZFZ01000022.1 GCF_001435895.1 Lentilactobacillus parafarraginis DSM 18390 = JCM 14109
TAATGTGTCAACTTGACAGGGTACAGTACCTGTCTTTTGTTTTGCTTATTTTTCCTTAATTTTCAGGATTTGAAAATAATGATGGCCTTTCAGCCAATTTTTTCCGGATATACCCCTTCTTGAGTAGACAAGCAAATAATTAAAGCTTGTTTACTTGGGAAGGAGTATATCCAGTTAACCGATCTGAAAAAAGTGTCTAGCTGATTAGAACCAGTCCGTTCCGTAAAATGCTCACAAATAACTATCGACTTAAATGCTTGAGAAAACTTTGATACAGTGATGCCCCCAACATAATAATTTTCAATTAATTCTAAATGGGTAAATCAAGTTTTATCCGGTATAATGGATCGAGTAGAGAAGTTAAGGCGGTGGCTATTTCCGATCGGAGGTGGTGCTTATGGTGTTAAACCCTTAAAGCCCATAGTTCCTAGCGAAAGGAGTAGCCTAAGTGTCCGTGTCGGACGCTTTACAATTAATGCTGGCATTCGGTACTTTTACCGTAGCCTTAATCGCATTGATTGTTGAGCTGATTAAAAGTCAGCAAAAAAAATAACCGCCTTAGCTCTGGCCAGCTAGCGGTTATAAACGCATAAGTCATGCCACCGTCTTAAACGGCTCTACGTGGGAAGCCCTGTTTTCGGCGGGGCTTCCTTTTTCTATGGGTATTATAGCACGCCTTAACAAAACTGGCTAACGGTTCATGCTTCGATCTCGTCTATAATTGGGCTGCGTAATTTATGGATTTTGTTTAACGAAGTCTTTAGGTACTTTTTGTGGTTCCTGTAACCTTAATTGCTTCGTCAACCCATCGCGCAACTCAATCACTTCACTACTCACATTGATTAGGCTATAAACGTTGGTTAAATATGGATTCAAAAGTAAAAGGTCCCAATTTTCAGAACTTCCTATCTGAAAATTGGGACCTTTCATTTCCAAAAAATAGCAGTAACCTATTTCTTCGCTTCAATCTTAAAGTTATGGTTATTGGTCGCCTTAACCACCCGGTGCTTTGACAGATACTCCAGAATAATTTGGCTAATCGTCATATCACACGACGCGACGATCTTGTCGCCGGTATACATGGGATAGTGCCCGCCACCGTTTGCGCGGTAGCGATTGAGTGTGATGTAGAGGATCTGGTCATCGGTGACGTCTTCGCCCTTATACTTTAAGCGGGTGACACGCTGGCCGACTGGCTTGGCAATGTTTAAGGTGTAATCGATGCCTTCGTACATGTCGTAATTATAGAACCGTTCTTTTGGAAACATGAAGTGCTCGTTAACAACAACCTGGCCGTGCTTGACGTCGAAGTACTCCGCCGTGACTTCCAATGCTGCCCGCAAGTCCGCACCGGTAATACGTGATTTAACCAGTGTGTTGGGGTAAACGTAGTTGGTGATGATGTTGCGCATTGTAATCGGGCTTTCAAAGCCGTGAGCCTCGTTGTTGTAGAGGGCGGTTGCCGAAATGTCGGTGCCCATCTTCTCCATTTGAATTTTTTGAATAAATTCAATAAATGCTGATTCCTTAATTCGTGCTTGGAACGGGTCGTCAAAGGTCAGGCTGCCTTCAATCCGAGAAAGGGGTTTATCAAGCCACTTCTGTAAATTCTTGGAGAGGGCGGCCACGACCTTGGCGATTTGTGGATCCGGGTCACTATCCCCCACGCTTAGGAGCTCTGAAGTAGCATGGGTAATGCGGCGATCCTTATTGGAAATGTCAAATGAAATCTTGCCAACGTATTCACCACGGGAACCCGGTTGAATAATCGGCACGTTGAACAGTTCGCTGGCAATTTTGCGGTGCTGATGGCCGGAAATCATGCCATCGATTCCCCTAATCGTTTTGAGAATATCATAGCCCCGGTTTTCGCCAGGGTTGATATCATTCCAGTTGCCGGTATGATCGCGTTCAAAGCCGCCATGATACACGACGATGACCGCGTCGGTCTTTTCCCTGAGTTCTGGCATGTAACGGTTGCACGCGTCCAACTCGGAAATCAGGTTGAAGTCATTCATATCATTGACGTTCTTCCATTTTTTTGTACTGGTGGTTGTCAGACCCAGAAAGCCGATTTTAAACCCGGCAACGTTCAGAATCGTGTAGGGATGCGATAACAGGGGTTGGTTGTTGTGGTCGACAATGTTGGCACACACAAACTGACGGTCGGAATGTTTCATAATCCAGTTGAGATAGTCCAGGCCGTAGTCAAACTCGTGGTTGCCAATTGAACCAATTTGGTAGCCAACGTCGTTATACGCCGCAATGAAGGCATCCTTGTCAGCTTGACCCGCCCGTTTTGCGACATAGTCCGCCATTGGCGACCCTTGCAAAAAATCCCCGTTGTCGATCAGAATAATCTTTTCGTCGGGGTGTTGATTCATATATCGTTTAATTGTTGAACTTGCTTTTTCGAGCCCAAATGGTTTATCACCGTTGGAATCCACGTAATTAGTGGGTTCTATGAAACCATGAGTGTCGCTTGTCGCTAATAAGGTAACTTTCATTTTTTTCACCTGCAAACACAATGTATAACGTCAAGTATAATCAATTGCGAACATTTTGTAAATTGTCAGTTATCTGCCATGTAGACCATCTGATCGGTGGTGATGCTTTGATTGAGCTGATCAGAAACCTGCCGGGTGATCTTTTGGTTTTTAAACGCGTCGGCAACGTAGGTGTATTCATACTGGAAAGCTTGGATCAGCAATTGATTTTGCCGATCGTCCGAACTGTCATCGGCGCCGAAACGGGCGTGGCGGAAATTATAACCTGTCCTGACAAACGTGACCGTGGCGGTATTTTCCGGGGTTTCAATGCTGTCAAGGTAGGCGTTGACCCGTTCATAAACGGCCGTCTCGATCTGCTTCCGGAAGTTATCCCGTTTTTGAACTAATTGCGGGTTCTTGGCCGGATTCAAACTATCGGGGAGACGGTTTGAAAATCGGCGCTTTCTGGGCAGCCAAAGGTGCATCATAAATTTGATCCGTTTCCAAAAGCCCCTCCCAGGAGTTGTGTGCAGGGCGATTCGGCGGGACAGTTCGTTACTAAACTGTTCGGGGACGTGATCATTACTCAATACTTCGGTGGTTGCCTGAATTTCGATGTCATGGGTTTGGGCCATCAAATCACGGACCGCTTTCTTGTCCGCCCGTTTGCTCTTCTTCTGGCTGGTCAGCATATCAATGACGTAGTTGCGATCGGCCAGGGTGGTGGTTGGCAGCTCCTTGATTCGCGCGATACTGTAATCAACCATTTTGCTGCGATGGTGGTTGAAGGAATCCTGGTTGGGGACCTGCTTGGCCGGCAGCATTCTTGGCAGGACGATTGCTGGAATAATAAGACTGAGAAGGATTACCACCGTGGCCACGAAGATGAGTTGATCGCGATAGGGAAAGGCGTGGCCAGCCAGCGTGACTGGTAACGAGAGGGCCATGGCAAGGGTGATGGTTCCATGAACGCCGCCGACAGCGATTAGGAAGGCTTCCTTGAACGTGCTGGGGCGATCGCCATGAATTTTGACCAAGTTGAGTTTTGCCCAGGCAAAGCGCACGACCCCCATGGTGAGGTAGATGAGCAGTGCCAGTCCGCTCAATTCCAAAATCAACGTTGACGATAGGGGAATAATTGCTACGATCACCGTGGGGAGGGTGACGCCCAGCAGGACGAACACAATGCCGTTAAGCAGGTTACTGAGAATTCCCCAGGTTGCGTTAGTCACCAAGCGGACGTTAGTTGCCATCAGCTTTAAGCGGCTCTGGTTGATGCCGTAGATTAGCCCACCGGCAACAACGGCCAGAATTCCGGAGCAGCCTAATTCCTCAGAGATGAGGTAGATTGCAAACGGAATCATCAAACTGAACGGCACAATGACGCTGGCTGTATCCATGGATTTCCCGACCAGAAAGGACTGGAGGGAGACAAATAGGGAGCCGACGATTAAGCCGACCAGCAGTCCCCCAAAGAAGTTGACGATGAAGCTCAGCAACCCCTGGGAAAACGAAAAATCTCCAGTCTGATAAGCTGAAAGGGCCAAACTTAACACCACAATGCCGGATGCGTCATTGAAGAGCGATTCACCGCCTAAAGCGCCTGAAACGGCCTTTGGCAGGCTGACATTTTCTGTAATTGAGGACAGCGCCAGCGAGTCGGTTGGCGTGACAATTGCGGCTAAGGCCAGACACAGGGCCAGTGGAATGGCTGCCATCACGGCGTGGGTCATGGTGCCAATCACAATCGTGGTTAAAATGGCAAGGTAAACCGCCATTGACATGATTTTCGCAAAGGCGTTTGTCATCTGGCCGGTATCAATGGTGCGGCCATCATTAAACATGAGGGGCGCGATAATGCCAACCATGAAGAATTCCGGGTAAAGACTGTAATTTCGAAAGAGCGGCAGTAGGGTCAGCAAAAAGCCACAGCCAATTTGATAAAAGGTTAACGGGATTCTTGGGAAGATGGTATAGAGAATGTTCGCGATGATCGCCGCGACAATTAGCAATGCGACTGAGTAAAAGATTTCCACAGTAAAGCCCTCCAAATAATGGCAAAAATTTAATAATGAATGATTTCATTATATCGTAAACGGGCGTAGGTAGTTAGCTCAAAAATTTCACAAATTTGTTTACAAAAAGTAAGTAACGGTGTTGACAAAAAGTGTCCATGTGTTAATATTGTAATCGAAGGATGTTGTTCAGTTTCACTTCTGTTACAAATTAGGGGGGGATTGTTTTGTTAAATCTATATGTCGCACAAAGCAGTGCATCAAGTCGAAAGGCTCGCGCATGGCTCAAGGGTCATCACATCGACTTCAAAGAACGCAACATTAATTCCAACCCTCTTAATGCCGATGAAGTAAAGCAAATCTTACGTTTGACTGAAAATGGTAGTGAAGACATCATTTCTACCAGGTCCAATATCTTTAAGAAGTTGAACTTGGACATTGATAATCTTTCAGTATCTCAACTGATCGACTTATTAGTTAAGTACCCAGATTTGATTAAACGACCAATAATTTTTGATGATCATCGACTTGAGGTTGGGTTTAATGAGGAAGAAATTCGGAGATTTCTACCTCGTAGCGTCCGGGAAGCAGAACTTCGCGAACTGGAATCTCAGATCAGTTAAGGTTTAAAAATAACAATTAAGTTATACGGATGAATTTAGAAGCTGAGGGCGTTTGCCTTTCAGCTTCTTTTTTTCTTGTGAATTTCACAAATGAATGGGACTGATAACCGGTTTTAATCAGTAATGAATATGACCATCGGGCAATTGATCCGGAACAATTCTGATATAACAATGATGAACTTCTGATATTATTTGTAAGATACTGTAAAAGGGATTGTATTTTGAACGATTATTCCATAGAATTAATTCTATGATAACAAGCAAGGAGGAACTACTTTGATAAAAATGGTTGCGTTGGATTTGGATGGGACGTTGCTGACCAGCGACAAGAACATTTCCAAAGTTAACGAAAATGTATTGAAGCAAATTCATCATGATGGTATCAAGGTTGTTCTGTGCACTGGCCGCCCGATTAACGCGATTTGGCCATACATTGAGCAGCTTGGGTTAACCGGCGAAGATGATTGCACAATTACCTTTAATGGTGCCCTGGTCGTTCATAATAACGACAAGCAGGAACTGTTTAAACAGGGAATGACCAAGGCCAGCTTCGAACCGCTTTTTGAGTATGCCAATCAAGCAAATGGGCCGCTGGACATCCTCGATTTTGACCGGGTTTATTCAATTGCCGACCTGAAGAATTCGATGTATCAACAGCAGTTCAAGGGAAATATTGAATTTGTTTCCCGATCATTTTCCGACCTGGGTGAAGATGACCTTTACTCAAAGGGAATTGTGTGTGATAAGCCTGAAGTCCTCGATGAATTTCGAATTGACATGCCGGTTCGGGTGGGACAACAGTACCACATCGTTCGTTCGCAACCGCAAATTATGGAATTTCTTGCGCCCAAGATGGATAAGACGGTCGGCTTGAAGGCCCTTTTAAAACACTTTGGCTGGAACTTCAACCAGCTGATGGCTTTTGGGGACTCGGACAACGACCTCGGCATGATTACCCATGCTGAAATTGGGGTTGCCATGAAGAATGGTAAGGAAGAAATTAAGGCCGTCAGCAGCGTTGTCACCACTGATAACGATAGCGACGGCGTTGGCCAATACTTAAAGAGTTATTTCTCCATTCGATAATTTTTTGAAATTTGCTTGACATTTCCGGTAAACGGCACTAAGTTAGAAACATATTAAAAAGCGATTAGAATACGATGACGAGGAAAGTAGGATTATCGGCCGGCTTCAGTGAATTCCGTTAAGTGCGAAGGAATAGCCGCTCATAATTTGAAAATCACCTCTGAGTAACCGATTCGAGTTTAAGAGAATCGGTGGCGGGCACACCTTATTGTGCTAGCGGATCGTCAGTTGACCGTCCGCGAAAAGTGGTAGCTTTTTTGAGCTACAAATTAGGTGGTACCGCGCAAACAGCGTCCTTGAGTTATTCGAGGACGCTGTTTTTTTAATCGCTTCAGTTGTCGTTAAGTACTTAGTTAAGTTTATTTGGAGGGACACATATGAAATTAGCAATGGTTGGTTCAGGTGCAATGGGTCTTCGTTACGGGGTTCTGCTGGCTGAGCAGGGAAATGACGTGACATTTGTCGATATGTGGCAGCCGCATTTGGATGCCGTTCATGCTCAGGGTGGTGTTTACGTCATGCGCGATCATAAGGGCCGCCACCTGGTGCCGGTGAAGATGGTCACTCCGGAGGAATACCACGACGATCCGGATATGTTTGTCTTCTTTACCAAGCAGATGCAGCTCGCAGACTATCTTAAACGGATGGCCCACGCCTTCAAACCGCATCAGTACGCTTTTACATGCATGAACGGAATGGGGCACGTTGAGAAATTACAGCGGTACTTCGCCGATGACAAGATTATTGGCGGCACCGCGTTGGTTGCCACGGTGCTTCCCGGTCCTGGCGAGGTTGACTTTATGGGCAAGCGGGGCGCTGGCATGATGAATATGTGCCCGTTAAACGAGAAGCCCGATGCCATGTGTCAGGAGCTCTTCAAGCAGCTGGATAAAGCACAGTTTCATCCGACCATGACCGACGATTTCACGGGAACGTTGATGACAAAAGTGGTCTTCAATTCCGTTATGAACTCAATCTGCACGATGTTTGAATTGCAGATGGGCCAGTTTGGCCGCTTCCCAGGGTTCGATACCATGGCTAAGGATCTGCTGGACGAAGCTTATGACGTGTGTGGGCGAGCAGATATCCACCTTGTCGAAAGCCGGGCGGATATGTTGGCATCCCTGGAACATAATTGTCAGGTGGACATGCCACTTCACTACCCATCCATGTATCAAGATATGTCCAAGGACCGGCCAACCGAAGTTGACTATATCAATGGTTATATTGCCAAGCTGGGTAAGAAATACGATTATGTGGCTCACACCCAACAATTTGTCACCCAAGCCGTTCATTTGGCAGAATTTCACCGGCAGGAATTAAAGGCTGAACGAGAAAAGAATCAGGAAGAAAAAAGCGTCGTGAATGGGTGAGAATGCGCCCGGCACGCACTAAAAAATCAATAAAATAAAAATCGGAGGTTCAGGCAATGATGCCTGGATCTTCGGTTTTTTAGATGCTTATGGCTTCGTGAGGCTCGTTGGATTAGGATTGCCGGGTTACGGTAAAGGTTTTTGTCACCGTATTACCGACCAGATCGACGGCGGTTACCGTAAAGTGGTTTTGACCGGGTAACAGCGAGTAAGTTTCACTAAACGCGTGTCCTCCGTAAGGATTGGCTGATGCATGCGGATTATCGTGATTGACAAAGCCGGCATCGTTTTGTTCATGGAAGACATTGTTACCATTGATATAGAGCCGGTAACCGTCAACGTTATCGTTCACCGTTCCCTGAACGGTGAAGCTGGCAGCCGCCGTTGTCAGCTGCGATTGATCGGAAGTTGCTTGGCTCCCTAAATTAGGGTTGGTTAACGTCAACGTCGGCGGCGTCATATCCGTAAAGACTTCCAGGGTCCCCCTTGCCGTGGTAACTTTGCCCTTCTTAGGAGTCTTGAGAATGTAGCCGATTCCCCGTTGACCAGTCGGATCAAGGGGCATTTGGTAACTAAATTGGCCGGATTTCCCAATGTGAACCTGATTTTCGGCGGCATTTTGGTTTGGCGATTTAAGAATCGTCAGTTTAGATTTAGGATTCGTGACCTTACCACTGATTGTGAGGGTCCGGGTTGCCGGATTGTAGGCTTTGCTGTTGGCATTTAGATAGTTAAAATTGTTATCTTTCAGATTCTTAAACGAAATGCCGGAGGTCTCTGAAAATCGGGTTGTGACGGCATAGGGTTGCCGATTCAACATTTCTGGGAGGTCGGTTGTCATCAATGTCCACATCACCTTTGCGGATTTGCCGGTCTTTGAGGGTTGATAAACCTTGGCGGGCTTCGCCAGTTTAAGCGTTTTGGTTGCTTGATTACCGGCGACGTCCCAGAGCGCCAAATGAATCTTCGGTGAGTGTTGGAGCGCTTTCTGCAGCGTTTTAGACAGGGTGTAATGGGTGACGCCCTGGTTTTGGCGGCCAGAATTATTCAAACTGACACCGGCGACCTTTTTGCCGACCTTAACGGCCATTGCCGACAGTTTGGTAAAGCCAACCCCGGAGTCACGATAACCAACCGTTAGGCGGCCGCAATGATAGGTTGCCTTCACAATTTTGGGTGCCTTGGTGTCGACTTGGACTGGAAGCGTCCAATCCTGGACTTTGTCAGCGCCGTTATTGAAATTGGTCGTTTCAATTCGATATTGGTAACGGCCATCAGGGACCACCTTCATCTTACCGGTGGCCTGATCGTATGCTTGCCCGTTCCAGGTTAATGCCGTGGGATTCGGCCGCATCGAGACTGAGAGGGCCAAATCATTGTTGGCATCTGATCCTAAATCGTGGATTGATTTATCGGTGTTGGTTTCTTGATCGATAACTCGGATAACTTGCCCTTTGGAATTAAGAATGGCAGCTTGGACCTTCGCCAAACTTTGCTTGGCAAAGACATAGGGATTAGCCACGTCCATCTTACCGTCGCCGTTTGGTGAGATGGCGATTTTGTCGTCATCAACTTTGCCTGGCGTCGCATCCCAGCGGTTCGAAGCCGTTTCTGGGGAGCCGGCATTAATGTAGCTGGCCAGCGATGTGCGGTCGCTGACGCCCAGGGGGGTATTGTGATTATCAATCATGTACCCGCCGCCAAAGTCACTGCCGGTTTGGTTGGCCGGTTGATCAATGATTTGTTCGGTGGTGGCGTCGCCGTAATAGCCCACGTAGGGGATGGTCAAATTTTGCTTGGCGTCAGAGTTAACGAGCGAAATATAGCCCTCGGCAATTTTATTACGAGCTGCTTGGCTGCCGAGATCCAATTTAAAATCAAGTTTGACCGTTTTGCCTGGATCAACGGTGATCGTTGGCAGAGAAGCGGTGAGTGAAGCACCGTTAATCTTGACGTCGTGCACCACGCCGATGCCATTCTTATCGGCTTTGCGCGTCTCGGTATCCGGACCGGTCGTCGTGTCCACCCGATAGGTTTGGGGAATGGCGCCGTGGTTGGTGACGTTAAGTGAGAAGTTGGTGATTTGGCCGATTTGTCTGAGGGCGACGGCCCCACTTCCGGTGGCTGCATCGGTGGCAGCCGCGTTTAAATTAGCGGCGTTGGCAACGTTGACCACACCAGCCCCCTGAAGCCGCGGTGAGACAATCTCGCCGGGAAACTGGCTGTTGTTCATGGGTTGGCTGGCGTTCATTAAAGCGACTTTCGCCGCGTTAACTAAGGCGGCTCCCTTGAGATTTGGCTGGTCTTTGTGGATTTTTTGCAGGACTAGAGCCGCTGATCCGGCGATGTATGGTGACGCAAATGAGGTGCCGGAGTCAAAGGTGTACGTTTTATTTTCATCGATGGTGGCGATGTGATCACCCGGCGCTGTGATGTCGGGTTTGAACGCAAACTCCGGGGTCGGTCCCCAGGCCGAGAATGAACTCATCGCACTTTTACTGCCCGTTTTCGTGTTGGCAGAGCCGACGGTCATCGCGGAATTGGCAACCCCAGGATCGGCGATTGTCCCGGAATTCGCTGGTTCATAGGTGGTTGTGGTGGAATCGCTGAGATCATTGGCGTTGGTTTCAAGACTGCCAGCGTGGCCGTAATTACTGCCGGCCACCGAAACGAAAACGCCGTGATCGGTAGCGTATTTGACCGCTGCCTGTTCTTCATCGGTGAGTGACTGGTGGGGTTGGGCCAGGCCCAATGACAAATTAATCACGTCGGCACCGAGGTCAACCGCATCGTGAATGGCGCGGGCGACGTCGTTAGGAATCTCATCGGCAAACCCACCGAATACCTTAAGGTTTAACAGCTGGGCTTGCGGCGCGACGCCCTTCATGTACTTGGCTTGGTTCGCCTCAATTCCGTTAGCGGCCGCCACGCCGCCAACTTCTTCACCATGGAAACCGGACGTTGAATCAGCAGCCGTGTCATCATTGTTATTGTTGACATAATCGTAGGCAAACGGGATTTTCGGACTAATGTACTTGCCATACCCCTTTTGGGCAATTAGCTGCTGGGCATCCGCCTTAGAAATTTTAGCGGTTTGGTTATTTGATAATCGCAGGTCGGGATGATTCTGGATACCAGAGTCAATGACGGCAATCACCATTCCCTGACCCTGGTAGCCTTGGGACCAAAGCGTGGGAACGTTGCCTCTGGTTAGAGCTGCCTGTCTCTGTTGATTAAAACTGGTCGTTTGGTTGGTCTTAGTTGGCTTTTTCGCCGGTTTGTGCTGCGAAAAAGTGGTTGGCTGTTTAATTGACTGCGCCTGAGTTGCCGTCATTTCAGTAGTCATGAATAAGCCAATGGTACTTATCGCCAGCAAGGTTGCGATGATGAATGGATGACGCTTGGTTTCTCCAAAAGATTTAAAGATGTGTTTCATAAGATCAACCCCCAAAAAATAACGATCGAATTGCCAAAAGTGCTGAATGGCATGAATCTATCACTAAAATTATACAACTTGATCCTGGCAAATGGTTGGGGATGGCTTTGGGGGAATCAAACAGCGGGGTAAAGGACACCCATTCAGGTGGCTTTGCCTCGCTGCTGATTAATCGTTTATTGAATTAGTTTAGTTCTGTTTAAATAACGTGAGGGTGTGATCCATGAATGCCTTCAAGTAACCATCCACGTCGGCATTGACGGCGACCTTAACGTTTGGATTCGGATCGGATAATCTGGCTGGATCACCAGTTGTTCGGCCATAATATTGATCGTCAGTTGTGACATACATATTCAAGCTGATTGTCTGGACAAAATCAGGATTGATCGCAACCCCAACGGCAAACGGATCGTGAAGCGCGCAGCCGTGAAGATCGGGGCTGGTAACCTCATAGGCTTTGATGTAGTAGTCGACAATGTCGGCAAAGGCCCGACCGGATTGAGTTCCCAAATCCCGCCATTGCTGGGTTTCCTTCTTAGTTAGAAGGGTTCTTAGGGTCACATCCAAACCAACTTGAGTTAAGGGCGCCTTTTGAAACACGTTGTTGGCGGCAGAAGCATCTTGTTGGATATTGGCTTCGGCGACATTGGTGACGTTGCCGGGAACGGTGACCGCGCCGCCCATCAGGGTAATATTACCAATTTCGTCAACAATTTCCGGGGCCTTCTTGATGGCAGCATCGAGGTTGGTTAGTGGACCAGTTGGCACAAGGATTAAGTCTTTGCCGTACTTCTTGACCATTTTGATGAAGAAATCAATGGCATCACCGGTTTCGGCCGGCCGTTTGGGTGCCGGCAAATCGACCTCGCCGATACCGTTGTTGCCGTGAATTTGCGCGCTAACGGGCATGCGGTCAAAGTGATCCGATTCAGAAGAGTGTGCCAATCCTTGGTAGACAGGAACATCGGTTGCTCCCAACAATTCGAGAATCTTGAGCGAATTTTGAACACCGTCTTCAACGTAAACGTTGCCGTATGAACCGATAATGCCAATTAAATCCACGGTTGGATCGGCGACGGCGTACGCAATTGCCATCGCGTCATCGATACCGGTATCAAGATCAAGAATCATTTTTTTCTGGGCCATGTAAACTACCTCCATAAATGTTGTTTTGTCAATGATGAAAACCCTTTACCCAATCATACTAGAAAATCTTTTAGAACTCAATTCTGAGCTTGAAACTCATCCGGTCATCGGTTAACCTTAATAGTATTAACGTTGGGAGATCGATAGCCGATGAAGCTGGAAAATAAAAAAATTGGTCGCCACTTCTTTGCTTTCCTATGGACGGGGGTTCGCAGAAACTACGACAACCTGGATAACCTCGATGATAGCATTGCCAAGCGGCTGGGAGGCGATCAGCAAGATAGTGCCGTTGAGATTCATCTGTCGAAAATGTTTTCCGAAATTTTTCGGCGCCATTCCAAGGATGAAGCTGATCGCTTATTTATTGTCGGGACCCGCACGACGACACCGAGTTTACATAAGGTGTCCAGTCGGCCGGTAAAGCCCTGGTTCTTTTCACGAATTTTTCTCGTCCTCGCCGTTAGTTTTGCGATGCTTATGCTACTCCTGTTTCTCTTTAAGAGCAATAAGGCCATTCCCGGACTCATTTTTATCGGGTCCTTAATGGTGCCGTTTTCGTTAATGATGATGTTTTTTGAGATTAACGTCTACCAAAATATTTCGGTGCTTCAAGTCCTAACCACTTTTTTGGTGGGGGGAATTCTGTCGCTGTTAGTGACGATGACCTTTTACTTGATGCTTCCGATTCGGACGGATGTCAGCATTGCGTCGGCTTTGATTGTCGGCATTGTTGAAGAGCTGGCCAAGTGCGTGGTCGTCATTATCTTTATCAATTCGTATAAACTGAATTACATATTTAACGGCGTCTTGGTGGGGGCCGCGGTGGGTGCCGGGTTCTCGGTTTTTGAAAGTTCGGGATACATCAGTCAGTACGGGCTCATGACGATCTTTACCAGGAGCTTTCAAGCAATTGGCACCCATACGATCTGGGCGGCGATTGTCGGTGGGGCGATTATTTTAGCGAAAACCCGGAAGAAGCCGTTTACGATCAAGGATTTCTTTACGAAGCCGAAATTTTACGTGTTCCTGTTAATCACCATCGGGCTCCACACTTTCTGGGACTGGGATATTCCGGACACCGGATTGAGCGTGTCCATTATGCAGGAAATCCTTGACGTTGTGATTGGTTGGTTTTTAATATATATCATGATTGATGCCGGCCTGCGCGAAGTGAAGACCCTTCAAGGCCAGCGAATTGTGATTCCAAGAGAAAAGAAGCGCCGGCCGGTTCGCCGACCTGCCAATAAGGATTGGCGCAATAAAAAGTAAGCATGATCCCCAAAGGAGGAACTGACGTGGTTTTGAACGAAGAAAGTTATGATATCACAATTATTGGTGGTGGCCCGGCCGGGATGTTTGCGGGCTTTTACGCCGGTTTGAGAAACGCAAAGGTTCAAATTATTGAGAGCCTTTCGGAATTGGGTGGCCAAGTGAGCGCTCTCTATCCTGAAAAAACAATATTAGATGTCGGCGGCTACCCGCACATTATTGCCCGGAACTTGGTGACTGAGTTGGAAGCCCAGCTAAAAACCGTTAAGCCGGTGATTAAGTTAAATCAGACCGTTACCGATATTCAAAAGAATGAGGATGGCTACCTGATCCAAACAGCCCAGGGGACAACCCAGTCAAAGGCGATTATTATCGCGACTGGCGTGGGGGCGTTTAATCCCCGAAAACTAGCCGTTGATAACGGGGCGGAATTTGAAAACCGCAATTTATTTTACAGCGTCAAAAACCTTGACCAGTTTAAGAATCAAACCGTCCTGGTTGCTGGCGGCGGGGACTCCGCGATTGATGAGGCGCTCTTGCTGGAAAAGGTTGCTAAAAAAGTTTATCTGCTGCACCGGCGGGATAAATTTCGGGCAATGGAGCACAGTGTGGACCTGTTGAATCAATCAACAATTGAAACTGTGACCCCCTATTTGATTAAGAAATTGGACCACGCCGACCACGATCAGGTCACCATCACGGCCAAAAAGATGCGCTCGGACGATCAAATGACGCTCACCGTTGATAAAATTGTCGTGAACTACGGGTTCATCGCTCAAGATAGCGCCCTAAATGCCTGGTCAGTCCATCCAGAATTGAATCGGGGAACGATTCAGGTTGCCCCCACTGGGAAGACGGAGTTGACCAACGTCTTTGCGATCGGGGATGTTTCCCGCTATGAAGGCAAGGAGCCGTTGATTGCAACCGCGTTTGGTGAAGCCCCGATTGCCGTGAATACCATCATGCAGCAGCTATATCCGGACCGCCGGGGACCGCTGCACAGTACGTCGATGCACCACTAATTAAGCGTTGTATATATTGACAATGCTATATTTTGAAAAGTATGAGGTCACTAAAAATCAGATCCAGTTAGAAGCTGACACGATCAGCTTTCTGACTGGATCTGATTTTTTGATGTGAATTTAGAAATAAATGATCATTTTCGCTTTTTCTTCGGGCGGGGACTGGCCTCACCCTTTTCTTCCCGCAACAGTTTTTCCATGTTAGTCACCTGTTTTGACAAGCGTTCGACTTGATGGGACAGCCGCTTCAGCGTTTTTTCCTGCTCGTCTTCTTTGTCAGTGTTGGTGAAGAAGCCGGTAATCGTTGAGGTTAACAAACCAATAAAACCGATCCCGCCAAGCATGAGCAGTGAGGCGACAATTTTACCGCCGGCCGTTTGCGGCGTTTCGTCACCGTAACCAACAGTGGTCGCGGTCGTAATCGCCCACCAGAGGGCCTCTTGGAGCGATGTGTGCTCGAAGGAAGCAAATACCAGCGAACTGCCGATCAGGATAACCAGCGAGATGGAGAATAGGTAAATGAACCCGGTATCGTATAGGAACCGATGAAGGCCGTTGGTAAATTTGCCGGACCAGCCCAACTTCCATAAAAGGTTGTATTCCCGGATGATGGCGAAGATCCGCGCAATCCGGAAAAGGGCAAAAACTGGGTGAGAGGGAATCAGGGCGATTAGGTCAAAAAGATTGGAAATCAGAAAATTCTTTTTGGATTTTGCCAGCCTAAAGCGGACAAGGTAGTCAATTAAAAAACAGATCCAGATTCCGAAAAAGATCAGTCGATAAATCCCGTGGCGCAGCGTGATGACGTTGACAACGGCTAAAATAACCAGGCCAAAGGAAACCAGTGCCAGGAGCACGATTAACACGTTGTAGCACAGAAGCCAAATTTTGTTTGTCGACTTATCAAGCTGTTTCATGATTGATTCATCCCCGTTTAACGACTGCTGTCATTATTACTTGCATCCGGGTTGGTAATCTTGATTCGGTTGGAATCAGTTGACTTATGATGGATTTCCGGTGCGTTCGTAACGTAGTCTTTGATCGTATTTCCCCGTTTAGAATAGAGACTGGTTGACTTCTTGCCGCGTTTATCGGCAATCTCGCGTTCCTTTTGATAACCGTTGGCGTAATTATACTTCCGCGGATCGACGGTTTCAAACCCCTTTGGATGGTAAAAGCGCAACAGGTTCTTTTCGTTGAGGGAATCGGATAAGGAGAGTTCCTTATCAACGCGGGCCTTGTCCTTATCAACCTGTTTCTTCTGGCGTTTCGTTAGCTTCATCAGCTGACCGGTTTTGTTGGAATAGATATCGCCGCTAACTGACGTGAAGCTTGGGCTGACCCAGTCCTGATTTCGGAAGGCGACTACCTGATCATGCTGCTTGGAGAAGATGTCGGTGCCAAATTGAACGTAGCGTTTGGTGCTGATCCCCAGAAGGTGCATGAGCGTCGGCAGGACGTCAATTTCGCCAGCGTACTTATTAGAAACGTAACCGTGCTTGGTGCCCGGCAGATTGATGATGAGCGGCACCCGTTGGAGCTGGGCGTTATCGTAGTCCGTCCAGTCATCAGGGTTCTTGCCAAGAGCCTTCGCCAAGTTCTTATTCTCAGAATCGGAAATGCCGTAATGATCGCCATACAGAACGATCATTGAGTTTTTCAGCAATCCAGTCTTTTTCAAGTAACGGTAAAATTCGTGAATGGACTGGTCGAGGTAATGGGCGGTCACAAAGTAATTGTCAACCACGTCATCACCGGTATCGGTCGTCTTGAAATTAGGACTTGTATCTTCCTTATCAAGATCGTAAGGAAAATGGTTGGTAACGGTAATATACTTCGCGTAGAATGGCTGCTGGAGGTTCTGAAGGTATTTGACGGAATCTCTAAACAAAAGCTTATCCTTCAAGCCGTAGCCCATTGAGCGGTCACCTGACGTGTCGTAGTAGCTGGCGTCGAAGAAGTATTGGTAACCCATTTCTTTATAAACGTTATTCCGGTTCCAGAAGCTGGCAACGTTGCCGTGGAAGACGGCGCTGGTGTAATTGCGGCGCTGTTTGAGAATGGCAGGGGCGGCCTGGAAGGTGTTGTCGCTGCCAAGCTGGGCGAAGAGCGATCCCTGTGGCAAGCCATACGTGCTGGTTTCCAGCATGTTTTCGGCGTCCGAAGTTTTTCCTTGGCCAACCTGGTGGAAGAAGTTTCTAAACGAGTAGGAGGATTTGCTCTTATAAAGCTTATTTAGAAACGGCGTGACTTCCTTGCCGTTAATCTTTTTGCCGATGAGGAACTGCTGGAAACTTTCCAGATGAAGAATGATGACATTCTTCCCCTTGGCGATACCGTAGTATTTTTTATTTGGTTTAGCGTAGTGCGAATGGGTAAACTTGAGCACGTCGTCGAGTTCCGACTTGGTGGCAGTTGCCCGTAAGTCATTGTTATGCTGCGACTTGAGGCCGTCATAAACGGTAAAGGCGTCTAGACCGAGGTATTTAACGATGTAAGTGCGGTCAAACGTCCGGGTTAGTAATTGTGGACGGTCCATTTCACCCAGAGAAAGGTTAATGGCGAAAAATAGCAGGGAAAATGACGTCACGGCCAGACCGATTCGCCGGTTAAGCGGCCGGTGATCAATCTTGATTTTTTTGGTGACGAGTAGCGCGATAATGACCACTAAGTCGATCCAGTAGAAGACATCGTGAAAGTTCGTCAGGGCGATGGAACTGCCGCTGAGGCCCTGATTGACTTTGGAATAGCCGGTCATGGTGCTAACGGTCATGAAGTCGGTGAATTCCCTGAAATAGATCACATTGAGGTAGAGGAGAACCGTGTTTAAAATATCAATAATAATGGCAATTGGGTAGAAGGTTCGGCTTTTTTTAAAGTAGAGGGCGATTCCTACTAGCAGAAAAGTGGTTGCCAGGGGATTAATCACCACGATGATGAACTGAAAGGGATTGGTGACGCCGAGTTTAAAGTCAACGAAGTAGGCAAGCATCGTTTTGGCCCAGAAACAGCTTATCAAGAGAATGAGAAAACCGATTCGAGTACTACATTTTGCGAGGATTGATTGAACGTATTTCAAAATTCAAGCTCCTTAGGTCTGAGATAATCATACTTGTTAATCGTATCAGAAAAAAACGACAAATAAAGGTGGAAATGGGGAATTTGGGGGAAAGTTAAGGAATAAGAGTGCAAAAAAGGGCGCTTTGACCATGATATTTAAGCCCAAGCCACGATTATTCCGGTTTTTGGAATGATTGTGGCTTGGGCTTAAATATTGATGGTCAGCCCTTTTTTGCACGTTTCAGCTAGGTAGCAGGGAACCGCACGATTATTCCGGTTTTTGAAATGATTGTGGCTTGGGCTTAAATATTGATGGTTAGCCCTTTTTTGCACGTTTTGTCAATGTCGCGGTTATCCCCCAGGCAAACTTTGGTATACTTAAAGCAATCAAGACAAATATAACAATCCAAAGGATGTGGCATCATGACTAAATTTACTTTGTATATGGTTCGTCACGGTCAAACCTACTTTAATATTTATAATAAACTCCAAGGCTGGAGCAATTCACCCCTCACAAAGAAGGGCGTTCAGAATGCCGTTGATACCGGTGAAAAATTAAAAAATACTAAATTCGTGGCGGCATACTGTAGTGACACGACCCGCGCTGAAGTGACCACCAAAGAGATCCTGAAGCGGAACCTGGTTTCGGACGTTAATAAGGAACCGACAACCTCCCCATTTTTCCGGGAAGAGTTTTACGGTTACTTTGAGGGTAATGATATGGACCAAGCATGGTATCTCGCGGGGGCGCCTCATGGACTACCAACCTTCAAAGCGATTGTGGAAAAGTATTCAATTGGCAAAGCTAAGGACTACCTCAAGGACGCCGATCCGTTCCACCAAGCTGAAAACAATACTGAATATTGGGACCGGCTTAATCAGGGGCTTGATTTGATCAAAAATAACCCGCAAATTAAGGATGGCGACAACGTTCTGCTGATCAGTCACGGAAATACGTTATTAAGCCTGGTTGAACGATTTGGCAACGGTCAGTTTGACGTAACGGAACGACCGGCAAACGGCAGTTTAACCAAACTGGAATTTGATGGCGATGACGTAAAGGTCACGGCCTACAACGAACAATAACCATAATCTGACTTAAGAAGTGATTGGATTTGAAAATCGAACGAACCGACGCATTGAACGATATCTACCAGGACGCCCGTTCGATTCGCCAAGCCGTTTTCGTTGGCGAACAGGGAATCGATCCTCAATTGGAGTTTGATGGTACGGATGGGCAGGCCACCCATTACGTTGCTTATGTCCAGAACCAACCGGTTGCGACCGCCCGTGCGACGGTGACTGACCACGGGGTTCATATTCAAAGGGTTGCCACGTTGGCGGCGTTCCGGCACCGGGGATACGCGAAAAACGTATTGCAGGCAATCCTGGATGATGAACGGTACGCTGGCCAAACCCGATTCTATCTCGGCGCCCAGCAAACTGCCGTGGGCTTATATCAAACATTAGGTTTTCAGCAATTCGGCCAGCCCTTCATGGAGGTCGGCATTCGCCACGTTAATATGGTGCTGAGTCGATAATTTAAAATTTGAAGGCTAACCCAAAAGGGGGCGCTCTTTCCAGCGTATAAGAGGCCGGGACAAAACTCAAATTTTGTCCCGGCCTCACGGTTTATCCGAATGTTACCTAGCTGAATCATGGGCCAGAAAGCAGCTTCCGGCCGTATAAGGGGATTATGTCCCACACGCTTTAATGAATACCATGCAAATGAGTCGGGGATGCGGCGGCTTCCTTAGTGCGATGGCGAATTTGCTGCCAGATGACATGCAACCCGAATGCGGATCCAAATGATAACAGCCACGTGCCAATGTAAATGAGCCCAATGCCAATCCAAAGGTGGCGGGTTGTCAGGCTGCGGCCGGGACCCATCCATAGGAGGTAGATCCAAAAAGCGTTGCCCAGGAATGCCTTGTAGGCATAATTCGCGAGGTTATGGACAACTTTTGCAATCTTGGGTTGATTATCAATTTGGAAGATGCCAAACGCCGCGATTAAGGTGATGACCGTTAAGTCATAGATCATCATTGATGGCTTGTAGTAAGGAGCGTTTGTGAGCCGCACCGGGTAGCCAAAGTTAAATAGGGCTTGGTTGGTCCAATAAAAGCTCCCTAAAAATAATAGGCAAATCATTGGCCACCAAACTCGAAAAATTCGGTTGGCTGACAGACGGAATTCCCAGGCCAGCATGCCAAGAACGCCATAAATAAGAAAACTGATGAAGACGCGGTCGAGTAAATACCAGCTATGCATGTGAGGGCCGTGAAAGACCTGCTGATCGTAGAATACCAGCCAGCTCAGATAAATGACGGTGGTAATGCCGATAACCATTCTGGCCCGGCCCCGCCGGTGATGAATCCAGTGAGCGAGAAACCAGAATGCCGGCATCAAAATAACAAATTGCATCATCATCGTGTTGTACCAGAGGTGCGGGGCCGCGTTGCCGTTGATAAATTGCCAGAGAAATGTGCGCAGGTCGTGGAAATGACGGACCTGCTGAAGTTCGGGCGTCACAATCAAGTAAACGCCGGTCCACAGAATCGTTGGCGCAAAGGTGGCGTGCCATTGCTGTTTGAGATAGGTTCCATACGTTATTTGGGGCGTCATCGTGAGTCGAGAAGTTGTAAACAGGATTGCGAAAATGAATGCGGGCGCCGTGAATTTAATCAAGTTATAAATGATGCCAATGTCAAATTGGTGAGTTTCGGATGGATGTTCTGTGAGTGCAAACGCCAAAATGGTCTGCAGCATCACAGCGCAGCAGGAAACCAATTTTAGGTAGTCACCGATGTCAGGGCGCTGAGCAGGTTTTTCCATAGTTCTCCCTCCGTTTTGTTATTAGGTTAATTGTAGTTGAATTGTGTGAAATTTGACAAGTGGCTAACTGATTTACGGCCGCTGCCACAAATTGTGGGCATTATAAAAGGCTGGGACCAATTCTGATCCCAGCCTTTTGAGTAAAAAGTTAGTTTGTCGCGATATTAATTTAAGTTGTGGTTAGATTAAGTGACTAGTCATCGAGGTCAGTTACATGAACGCCACCAACGTAATGCCACCAAGGGGCCTTAACGTTTTCAGTGATCACGCCACGGTTTTGAGCATCGACCATCTTGCCGTTGCCAATGTACATGCCAACGTGCGAGATTGATGAAGTGCTGCCGCCGAAGAATACCAAGTCACCCTTCTGGAGGTTGCTGTATGAAACTTTCTTTTCGGCATTGTATTGTGCTTGAGCAGTCCGGGGAAGCTTAACACCGGCGCCCTTCTTGTAAACGTAACTTGTGAAGCCTGAGCAATCAAATGATGAAGGTCCGGTTGCACCCCATACATATGGCTTGCCGAGATTCTGCTTTGCGACGGTGTACAGTGATGAATATGAGGCATCGTCGTCAGCCTTTGCTGCTGAGGCTGTACTGAATCCTGCGGTTAGTAATGCGAAGAATGCAACGACGACTAAAATGATTTGCTTATGTAATTTCATAATTTTTCAACAACTCCCTATCAATTTACAAGTACAATTCTATCAATCTAGTGTTGCATTTCTGTGACAAACAATTATCAATGCAGTTAAAGAAGATTTCCGGCTGAAACATTGGTGGGTGGCTTATTGAAAGGTACTGGTGAAAACACTGCCATAGTGGGATTAAAGTTATCCGGATAAATAAAAAAACGCCTGAGATTCTCAGACGTTTCGTGACAATTTCGACTTGAATGAAGCATTTTAACGAAAATTTACGGGTTTATTCCCAATATTTCCGGTGAATGTTACAATTTGTGAACAATTTTGCGAGCGGATTGACTACTTATTCTTCAAAATGTGCTTTTTATTCGGGAGGGTCACGGCTAATTTACCCATCGATGAGACAATCATTGGCAAGATGAGGTAGAAGACCGCTGCGGTGTAGATGACGATCAGCGCGACCTCGATCATGCCAAATGACGCGCCAAAGGTTAACGCGATTGCCAGGATCACGATGACTAACAGAATATACCGGACAATCTGTCCGTAACTCGCCATGGTTGGCCGAATCCAGTCCAGAAGTGACAGTTCGGTATATCGGTATGATAATCCAAGAGCGATGATTTGCCAGGCGCCAAACGCGACTAAAATCGTGGCCGCCATAATTGGCACTTGCCAGTCAAACTGCTTAATACCAGCAATGAAATGCATCGTCAGGTAGGTGAGCTGGAAGCCGGTGAGCGCGGACATGGCAAACGTCACGGTCCAGTAAAGCGGTTGAAGAATTGCCCGGCTGACGGTAAAGACGGCCGCAAGAATGCCAATGATGAGAATCAGGAATAGTGTCAGAAAGTGGTGGCTCATTTTGGATTGCGTCATGGCTTGGGTGACTGGTTCACCGGTAATGGCAACCTGAGCATCTGAAAGGGCGGTGCCGCGCAGCTGAAGATTGATCTGCTGCTTAAGTCGATTGACCTGCTTAATATTCGTCGTACTTGACGGCGCGTTCTTGAAGACGACTTGAAGGGTGGTAATCTTCTGGTTCTGGCTGGTGTAATTCAGCATTGTCTGTTGAAAGTCCGTGTCGGCAAGCTGGGCCTTGGTAATGTAGTAGACGTTGGCGCCACCGGACTTCTGTAAGCCGCTGAGATAATCATAAATGTGATTTAACTGGCTGGTTGACGAAGTGACTTGGCGGTTGACCTTCTTTAACGCCTGCTGGATTTGCTTAATCTGTTGACTATAATTCTGAAGATTGTTGTAACTGTTCTCGCCGTAATTTTGAATAACCTGCCCTTCGGCGGCCAGCTGACTTACGCCGGAAGAAACGTTCTGGAGTGACTGGTTCAACTGATTAATCTGGCGCTGATAACGCTGGACCTTCTTTGAAGCGTTGGCTTGAACTGAGGTCCCGGCATTCGCCGCGGCGTTATTGACCTGGGATGCCAGGCTGCTGCTGCTTTGAACGATCTGGTGACTCTTCTTGACCAGGGCAGCCATTGACCTGACCTGTTGTTTCAAGGATTTTAGATCCAAATTATTAGCGTTGGACGTAATTCCGTTGGATGCTTGGGAAAGTTGGCCAGTGGCCTGTTTAGAGCTTAAGCCGATGGATTCCAGCTGATTGGCAACGTAGTACTTTTCAATTGGCATGCCGCCGGGCTGCGTCAACGAATAGACATCGCTGACGCCAGCCGTATGTTGTAACTTGGTGGTCAGCTCATCTAAACTTTGAAGGGATTTCTCATTGGTCAGCGGTTTATCAGCTTTCAGATAGATGGTGACCGGGGTTGGTTTGCCCTCGCTAAAGTGAGCCTGCAGAACACGGGCCCCTTTGACAGCTTGACTGGTTTCCGTCAGGTTTGTCATGGGCGAAAAGTTGAGACTATTGTGGTAGAAGTAAATAAATGGCAGGGTAATATAGAGAACCACCAAAAAGCCGGCAATTGGCTGCCAGAGTGAAAATTCGGTGGCTTTATTCCAATATGAAGCCTTCATGGCGGGCTTCAAAGTTGTCGTTGGCCAGAAGATACTTTCGCCCAATGCAGCCGTGAAGACGGCGTTGAGGGTGAGCGTTGCCAAAATCAGGACGGGGTAGGTAATTGCCAAAGCCCAGAGTGCTTGAATTTCATCAAAGTGAACCAGGCCGCACAGACCAAATAGGATGGTCAAAGCGCCGCCAACGATCGTGATTGGGAATCGCAATCCTTGAATGGTTTGTTTGGTTGCGGCGCGCGGTTCCCGTTCAACGGTGAGGACACTCTTGAGTTTTCGGAAAATGTAGATATTCCAGATGGTGCCCAGAACCAGTACCGCCAGCCCAATTTCTAACGGCACGTACTGGGTGAAGGCCCAGTTAAAGTGGCTGGCCAGGTTTAGTGAAATGCTGTAAGAAGTAACGAACGCCGTAAATAAGGTAATAAACGAAATTAGAGCGGCTAAGATTGCCCTAAAGTAGATGCCCACAATCAAGATCGACGCAATAAATAACGCGACTAATACGATCTTTGTGACTTGCGCGGTGGTCTGGTTATTGACGTCCCGGACAATCTCCGGACTGGTAACGAACGATTTTAGCCCGGGAACTTTAACCTGGGTCACCAGCTCACTGGTGAGAATCCGCAGATCGTTCTTCGGGTTAATATCTAACGAAACGACCTGGGTTGACCCGTCCTTAGACAGCATTTGCGCCTGCCCCGACACATTTGTGCTTGGCGTGACGATGCGTTTAATACTATAGTAAGACTGATGTTTTTTTAAACCATCAATCGTTGACTGGATGGTCTGCTTTTGTTTTGAGGTTAATTTTCCGCTTGGATTCTCATAGACGATGTTAATCGTTTGTGAATGGCCTAACTGGTACCCCCACTGATCGCGTAAATTTGCCGCTTTTTGCGGCTGTGAATTGGCGCTGAAAGTTGGCTGACTATACCGCTGTAATGTATTAGTTATACTTGGAGCGGAAATAATTGCAATAAAGACAATTATCAGCCATACTAACAGCGTGAACACGCGATTTTGATGAAATTTTGACATTATACCCTGCATGAAGTCGTCCCCTGTAATATGTACTAAAAAATCGATAAGAGTTATTTCCCATTTAATAAAATTCTACCATTTTATGACGGTGGTTGCGATAGCAAATCGCCGTGCAGCTCAATTATAATGGAAACTAAACGATTTAATGAAGATAGAAGAGGTGAAGTCTCGTGTGTACCAGCATTTTACAAATTGGTCAGATTGACGGCAGCCACGTGCTTGCCCGGACAATGGACTGGCCGCGACTCGGTGCCAAGCCATTTTTTGCGCCCCGCCATTACCAATGGCGATCCGTTTTCGATAATCAGGAATACGTGACGAAATACGCGCTGCTGGGCTCCGGCGGAAAACACGGCCAGCGAATCGATGCCTCTGACGGGGTGAATGAATTCGGCCTGGCGGTTCAGAAGTTAACCTTTACCAATGGCAGCCAGTTGGTCGAAGAGCCGACACCCGGAAAGATGCACTTAGCGCCGTTTGAACTTTCCTTTCATTTGCTTGCCAACTACCGTTCGGTCCAAGAAATTATCGATGACATCGAAAATATTGAGCTGATGGCTGATACTCATAGCTTATTGAAGTACGGGCACAGTGAACTCCACTTTGCGGCGTGCGACCCCACCGGCCGAATTGTGGTGGTTGAACCGGTAACCCAGCCGATTGAAATCATTGAAAATCCCCTGGGGGTTCTCACCAACAGCAATCACTTTGACCGCCAGATTAACCGCCTCGAGAAGTATTTGGAATTTACCCCCGCTTTTGAAAATGGGACGGTGCCGCTGAATGCGCCGCGGGTGACGACCGGCAACGTTTCCGGTAAGTCAATTCCGCCGGGATCGTATTCGCCAGGATCCCGGTTTATCCGGGCAGCCTACTTAAAGGAGCGCATTGACCTCCCTGATGACGAGACGGCAGCGTTTGATAACTGCTGGCATTTGTTAGATTCGGTCAACGTTCCCAAGAGTTCAGCTCACCAGCCAACGTACTCGGTGTACCGGGCAGCGGTGGCGTGCGAAAGCCGGAATTATTATTACCAGCCGTACCACGCAAAGTCGGTGGTTAAGATCCAACTGACTGACGATATGATTCAACGGACTGAACCCATCTTCTTTGACGTTGCCAATGAAGTGACGTTTCAGGAATTCAATTAAGTGAGATGAGTGAACTTTGTGGAAGAAAATCGGCTGGACGAGCCTGTTACTATTGGTGACGGTTATTGTCATCGGGGCGGGCCTGACAATTCGGCATCAGCGAAACATGGCCACGCCTAAGCGGGCAATCCCCGAGGTGACCCAAACTGGCGGCGTCCACGTGACAATTAAACAGAAGGATGCCTTTATTCGGTCAATCGCGGTTCCAGCCGTTCGCAACTTTCAGCGCAACCGGCAAATTTTACCCAGTGTGGTGATCGCCCAAGCAGCTTTGGAGTCACAATTCGGTACGTCAGATCTTTATTCCGAGGCCCATAATCCCTTTGGCGTCAAGGGGACCTATCAGGGCCAATCGGTCACGTTTTATACGCGGGAGGTTGAAAATGGCAAATCAGTTCGCGTTTTGGCACAATTCAGAAAGTATCCCAGCGTTGCCGCAGCGATCATCGATCACAACCGGTTGGTTCACCGTAAATTTGTGCGGCGAACCAATCTTCTGAGTTACCGAACGACCACGCGCCTGCTTCAGGAAAATGGGTACGCGACTGATCCGCATTACGCGGCGAAACTTAATCGGCTGATCGTGAAATATCATCTGGGAAAATACGATTTGAAAGCGCTCAACGACGATTAGTTGATGCCTGCCTATTGCTCTTGGATTAAAAATAATATATGGTAATGTACAGAGAAAAATGACGGTGGTACCATTCCGATTTTAATGGTGATGGGATGCCGCTTCGTCGAGACGGTCACCATAAGCGGTTTTGAGAATCAAGGGGCGGATGGTGGCCACTAATCTGGGAGGTCTTGCTAAAATTGTTGAATTGGGTATCTGACCTATATGGTCCGTTTTTTGATCCACATAATTGGAGCACCGTCATTACCAGTGGCGGTGACTGGCTGATTATTTTGTCGCTGGTAACGATTGAGTGTTTGCTTTCAGTTGATAATGCCGTCGTCCTTGCGGCGCAAACCCAGGCGCTGCCAACGAAAATTCAGCGGGAAAAGTCACTGTTTTACGGCTTATGGGGCGCCTACTTATTCCGATTTTTAATCATCGGCCTGGGCACCTACCTAATTCATTTTTGGGAAATTAAAGTCATTGGGTCTGCATACCTACTGTACCTGGTGTACAGCTTCTTCAGAAAGACGCGGGTTGTTCGAACCCACAAGCTTGCCAGCCAAAATAAGCGGGGGCGATCTCTGTTTTGGTCAGTGGTCATTCAAATTGAGTTCATGGATGTGGTTTTCTCCGTCGACTCAGTACTGGCATCTTTGGCCATTTCGCCGAACCCGGTGATCGTCTTAATTGGGGGGATGATTGGCATCCTCGCCATGCGGGGGGTTGCTGAAGTGATTATGAAGTTAATGGGCAAGATCCCCGAACTTCAGCCAATGGCTTACGTATTAATCGGCATTATTGCGATTAAGCTGTTACTGTCGATTCCAATGATTGATATCGAGATCCCAGCCCCGTTATTCGGGGTCGTTGTGATCGTCGCTGTCATTATTACGCTGATTATTCATTACGTTCGCAAAAATCGGAGGGCTACAGATGAGCGTCGAGATAACGAAGGATAACTTAACTGCCGAAACCGCCAATGCATTAACCATCATCGATTTCTGGGCGCCGTGGTGCGGCCCCTGCAAGATCTTGGATCCGATTCTTGAAGATTTGGAAAAGAGCTATGGTGATCGGATTCATTTCGGGCGGATGAACGTTGATGGCAATCAGGAAATTGCGGAACGCTACCACGTGATGAGCGTGCCCAGCCTCGTCATTTTTAAAAATGGCCGGGCCGCTGAGAAAGTGAGCGGTATTTTTCCGAAAGCCAAGTTGGCGGCCTACTTCGACAAAAAGTTAGCCGAAGTTCAATAAATGGTGATTTATAAAATATAGCAGAGTGTGGGACATACCTCCTAAACTGAGAGTATAAGGGGATTATCCGAATATCCTGGGCTTGGATATTTGGATAATCCCCTTATACGGCCGGAAGCTGCTTTCTGGCCCATGATTCAGCTAGGTAACATTCGGATAAACTGTGAGGCCGGGACAAAATTTTGAGTTTTGTCCCGGCCTCTGCTATTTTAGACACTATTTGAATGGCGGAATCTGCCGCTCGGAAGCCTGTTGGCGTAACTTTTTGTCGAGGATGTCCAACCCTTGGAGGGGAAAGTTGAAGATTGGGGCAAAGTAATTTTTGCGATTCGGATCCGGGACAACCTGGCTTTGCTTGAGGTTGGGAATCAGTGCTCGTAAATCAGACTGACTGAGCTTCAAAGCCCGGGCATAGTACATGACGCGTTGATACACGACATTTTTAAACCACAGGTAATAGGCAATCAAGGCCGCGGCGATGTACCAAAAGATGCTCCAAGTGATGCCGATTTTGGCTGGGGCGAGAACTCCCAGATAAAGGGCACCGACGGCGAAAATGATGTAAATAATGAGCCAAAGAATGGCTAATTTGACTTTCGTTGACATATTTATCCAACTTTCTCATTGTTTTTTAATGCGATTGTCCCTTATAATGTTATCAAAGCATCTCAAATGTGATGATGGATTTTGGGCAGGAACTTTGTCTGGTGAACAGACGTTAGTTCTATTATATAGGAGGTTTTTGAAATTAAAGCAAATTTTTCAGTTGAAACCGCACAGAAGGACGACTATTCAGCCATTCGGAAAGTCATTGCGGAAAGTTACGCCAATCAGGAGACTAACAGTGATGGTGATGAAGTGGACATGGTTGACCGGCTTCGGTTTTATGATGATTTCCACGAAAACTTTGAAGTGGTTGCCAAGGACCACCATGAAATCATTGGGCACGCCCTGATGATTCCAGTCACTATCCGTTCAGTTAACCATCGTCACAAGATCGTGTCAATTGTTGAAGTCGCCGTTCCCGAGAAGTATCGGCATCAAGGCGTTGGTCAGGGACTGATCTACGAGCTTGAGAGCCGCGCCCAGCTGGCTGGCTTTGAAGCGGTGAGTGCGGTTGATAATACCGACTTCTTCTATGAACTGGGATACGTTGCGGCGGAAAACTTCAACATCTTCTCAACAATGCCGGTTGATATCAGTGCCAATCTGATTAAACCATTGGCTGACGGCAGCCTGTTTAACAAGAGCGGTAAAATCTATTATCCAGAAGAATTCTATGGTATTCGGCGGCTTGAATCGTAATTTTGCCAGAATTTGGGCCTAAATGCTTAAAAGATATGACGTTATTTTGATAAAAAACGGCTGAAAAGCCGCTTTTTTTGTGCTAATTTTCAAAATTTAGCCCGATTTTTCGCAAAAAACACAAAATTTCACCCCCGGATTACCGAGAGAACGATGAGAAATGAAACATAAGCCAAAATCAAGAAAGCGTTACGATTATGATGAGATGACCGTTGAGGCAATTCTCGATAAATGAGCATTTAACAAAGATTACCGAACCATTACATTATTTACACACGGCTGGTTAAGCTTAATACGCGTGTTATTTGTTTGTTACACCGTTGTTACACCGTAAGGATAAACTATGCATTGTTGATCGATGAGGTCAGCAAATTCTAGACACAGACACAAGTATTCTATAGGAGTGTGTAATTTTGAAAAAAGTATTCTCTATGATTCTCGCAACTTCAGCAGCAGCTGTTGGTATTTTCTTCGCAGGTTTCTCGTATGCATCAGCTTCAACTGTTGTGACAGTTCAATCAGGCGATACCGTTTGGGGTCTCTCGCAGAAGTACAATGTTTCCATCGATGCAATTAACCAAGCAAACAACTTGAACAGTTCAAATGTGATCGTTGTTGGCGAACAGTTGAACATCCCTGATGGCAGTCAAACTAGTCAAGCAACATCAACCCAGCAACCAGCACAACAGACTACAACGACTCAATCATCATATACTCAACCACAATACAGCCAAGCACAACAATCAACTAATAATTACGCAAGTACAACTGCTAACACAAACACTAGCAGCAACAGCAATGCTAATTATTCAACTGCATCAACTGGTGCATCAGACGGTGGTTCAGCAAAAGCTTGGATCGCTTCTCATGAATCAGGTGGTTCATACTCAGCACGGAACGGTCAATACGTTGGTAAGTACCAATTGAGTGCTTCATACCTTAACGGTGACTATTCAGCTGCTAACCAGGAAAAGGTTGCTAACCAGTACGTTTCAAGCCGTTACGGCTCATGGTCAGCTGCCAAGTCATTCTGGCAAGCAAATGGCTGGTACTAAGATTTAACTTAATCCAGTTTAAATTCAGTCAATAAAAAATCGGTTCATCACAGTGATGTGGTGGCCGATTTTTTTGTCGAAATTTAGTGAGTTGATTCGCAGCTATCCGTTAAGCGCACCGGCCGGTTAACCAGTAGGGGACAGGAGTTAGTTTCGTGGTAGGTGGCCGCAGATGGCTGCCAACCGGGATTGGTCGCCTGCTTTGACAATGGCATATCCGAATATACAAGAAAAGGATTGAGACAATCGATACCCTTGTCTCAACCCCGCGATTGATGAATTACCAGCTACTTTTTGGTCATATAGATATATAACGTTGTCGCTGAATAGCCAATCTGGAAACTAATGCCATTTGAACGGAGCGTTTTGTTCGTCGTTTGGCTGGTTTTACTTGATTTGGCCTGTTTCTGAAAGTCCTTCATAATTTTCTTAGCGTTAGCGCCTGCACTGTCGGCCAGAACTGAGAAGGAGGTGATGAACTTCTTGGCCTGTTGCTTATTCTTCATTGCGGAAACCGGCACCATAAGGGCAACGCCGACCACCTGGTTGTGATCCAAATTGGTTCGGATTGTGACGTCCTTGGTGGTGACTAAATTGTGGACGCCGGGTTTGCCGTTTGCTGGAAGCAGCTGGTCGCTGACCTTGCTCTTGGCCCGTTTCATAGCTGCCTGAACGCTGGCACCGGCCGCTTGCAGCTTCTTGCCCTGAGCTTTTAACTGGGCCCCCTTGGCCGCTTGGGCCTTTAAATCGGCGGCTGCGCTGGTGTCTCCAGCAGCAAGCTTTTTCTTGTCAGCCGTAATTTTTGCGACCAATTGTTGTTGCTGTTGCTTGAGTGCGGCCGCTTGCTTTTGCATGGTAACGGCTTTTTGGCGGTCAGATTGAGATAACGCCATCGCCGTGATCGCCTGATTATACTTTTGCTGGAGCTTTGGGTAGGTGATAATTGACTGGGCTTTGCCAACCGTGACGGCTTTTTTGGTCCCCCCGGCCGTGAAAACGACTTTTTGGGTGGTTGTCTTTGCAGGAACGGTGAGGGCAAAGGTGCCGTTGTGGGTCTTTTCAGTCTGCTTTTTGCCGTTATCGACTTGGTAGCTGACTGATTGATGCTTGCTTTGACCCTTAATGACAACGCCGAGACCATCCGGATTCAAATGATGGTGGTCGACCGCCAGATTTGGCCGGCCGCAGCCAGCCAGTCCCAAAACCAGCAGGGCGGCAGCCATTCCAATTTTAACTAACTTTTTCATTTTCGTGGCGCCTCCTAATTAAATGACACATTGTCTGAGAACTGACTATTGTACAGGTCGGCATAGAAGCCGTTCTTAGCCAACAACTCGTTGTGGGTCCCGGTTTCGACCACTGATCCGTGGTTCATCACAATAATGTTATCGGCATTTTGAATCGTAGAAAGCCGGTGAGCCACCACGAAACTGGTCCGGTTCTTCAACAGTTCGCTCATGGCGTGCTGAATCTGAACTTCGGTCCGGGTATCAACGGAACTTGTCGCCTCATCCAAAATCAAAATTTCTGGATTGGCAACAAACGCCCGGGCAATCGTGAGCAGCTGCCGCTGTCCCTGAGAAATATTGGAGGCCGCTTCGTTTAAGACAGTGTCGTAGCCGTTCGGTAGCTTTCGAACGAACTCATCCACGTGAGCGGCCTTAGCGGCTTCGATGATCTCATCGTGGGTCGCGTCTTCACGACCGTACTTAATGTTATCGTAGATCGTTCCGGTAAACAGCCAGGTGTCCTGGAGAACCATTGCGAAATGCGAGCGAAGTTCTTCACGATCAATGTCGCGGGTGTCGACGCCTTTAACGCGAATGGCGCCCCCAGAAACGTCGTAGAATCGTTCCAGCAAATTAATAATCGTGGTTTTCCCGGCACCGGTCGGACCAACGATGGCCACCTGTTGGCCTGGTTTAACAGCCAGGTTGTAATCGGTCATTAACAGGTCTTCGTTCTCGTAGCCGAATTGGACGTGTTCGAGGGCAACGATGTTGTCGGAATCTTTCTCCACTGGCCGATTCTTCTTAGTATCCTTCATTTCTTCCTCGTCAATGACGGCAAAGACCCGTTCAGCTGACGCAATCGTTGACTGAATGGTGTTCATCAGGTTGGCTAACTGAGAAATTGGTTGAGAGAACTGGTTGGTGTACTGCAGAAAAGCCTGCACGTTACCCAGGGTGATGTTGCCGTGAGCAACCTGAATTCCCCCAATGATGGCAACGAACACGTAGCCAATGTTGTTCATAAAGATCATCAGTGGCATGATAATGCCAGAAATGAACTGGGCCTTCCACGCGGACTGATAATACTTTTCATTTTGAACTTCAAACTTGGCGATGGTGTCCTTTTCCTTATTGAAACTCTTGAGGACGTTTTGGCCGGCATAGTTTTCCTCAACCTGGTTATTTAATAGGCCAAGGCTCTTCTGCTGGGCCGCAAAGAACTTCTGGGATCTTGGGGCAACGATGCCGACGACAATTAAACTCAGCGGAATCGTGACGAATGCAATCAGCGTCAGCTTCCAGCTGATTGAAAACATCATCCACAACGTTCCGACAAAGGTGACCAAGCTGGTAACCGCCTGGGTCAAACTCTGCTGGAGAGTGCTGGCAATGTTATCCATATCATTGACCGCCCGGCTCATGATATCGCCGTTACTGTGGGTGTCGTAGTAGCGAATCGGTACTAGCCGCATTTTCTGCTTCATTTGACGCCGCAGTTTGTAAACGGTTCGTTGTGAAATCAACGTCATAATGTACTGCTGGGCGTAACTGAAAATTGCCGATGCTAAATACATAATCGCCACAATAATGATGATGTGAACGATTTTATCAAAGTTAATCGGCAGATTACCGAGGTTGAAGCCGGCCTTTTGTTCGGCGGCCCCCTTCATGACGCCCTTATAAATTTCGGTGGTCGCCTGGCCAAGAATTTTAGGCGTCCGGATTTGGAAGATCACACTGGTAATCGCAAAGATCAGTACCAAAATCAGACCGATAATTCGATCCGACATGTAGCGCATCAGCCGGTTAGTGGTTTTCCAGAAGTTTTTCGGCTTTTCAACCACGCCACGGGGACCGCCCCGACCGCCGCCACCCATTGGGCGTGGCTGATTGGTGTTGTTGGTATCCGCCGATGAAGCGTCATTTTCCTTTGCCATTACTTGTCATCCTCCTTTCGAATTTGTGAGTTGATAATTTCTTGATAAACCTTGTTGGTCTTGCGGAGCTCATCATGCGTGCCCTTACCAACTAATTTCCCGTTGTCCAGTACTAAAATCAGGTCAGCGTCAGCAACCGTGGCGATTCGTTGGGCAACGATGACCGTGATGCTTTGTTGAATGTGGGCATCTTGGCGCAATTCGGCCCGTAATTCAGCATCGGTTTTAAAGTCAAGTGCTGAGAATGAATCGTCAAAGATATAGACGGCCGACTGCTTGACCAGTGCTCTGGCAATGGCTAATCGTTGGCGCTGGCCGCCGGAAAAGTTGCCGCCACCCTGTTCAACGTGGAGATCGAGGCCGGCGGGATCGGCTTCAACGAAGTCCCGCGCCCGGGCAATGTCCAAGGCGTGCCAAATCTCGTCATCGGTGGCGTCATCCTTGCCATACTTCATGTTGTCACGAAGGGTTCCCGTAAATAGGGTCGCCTTTTGCGGCACGAGTGAAACGGCTTCGTGGAGCTTATCCAGAGCCATATCATTGACGTTAATCCCGTCAAGTTCAACCTTGCCGGATTCAACGTCGTAGAACCGTGGAATCAGGTTGATCAGCGACGTCTTCCCAGATCCGGTACCGCCAATGATCGCGACGGTCTGGCCACTATGAGCTTCAAAGTCAATGTCGGTTAAGGCTGGCATTTCGGCGTTGCGATAGCGATAGGTGACGTGATCGAATTTCAAGGAATGTGTCGGCGCGTCTGGATTGAAGGTCGCCGGGTTTTCCTTGACCTTTAATGTTGAGTGCAGATTCAGAACTTCTTGAATTCGTTTGGCAGATGCCTGGGCCCGGGGGATGAAGATGAAGACCATTGACAGCATCATGAAACTCATGAGAATTTGCATGGCATAAGTCATAAACGCAATCAGATTGCCGACCTGCATGGATTGAGCCCCAATGAGTTTAGCCCCAAACCAAATAATCGCGATGTTGGTCCCGCTCATAATCATGGTCATGACTGGGAAAGCCAGCGCCATTAGGACGTTGACGTTAATCGCGTTTTGCGTGTAATCCTTATTGGCATCTTCAAAACGGTCCTGTTCAAATTGGTCCTGCCGGAAAGCCCGAATTACCCGGACACCGGTCAGTCCCTCACGAAAGATTCGGTTAATTTTATCGGTCTTGGTCTGCATAGCCCGAAACATTGGCACGGCAAAGTAGAGAAGAAACCCGATAAATAACGCCATGACTGGTAAGACAATCAGAAAGACGGTCGTGAGCTGGTGGTCCTTGGTGTAGGCCAAAAAGCTGGCCCCGATTAACATGATTGGCGCCATCAGCATCATTCGTAACATAATAATGCCGACGTTTTGAATCTGGACCACGTCATTGGTGGTCCGGGTAATCAATGAAGAAGTTTCGATCTGATCGTACTCGTCATTTGAAAAGTTAATGACTTTCCGATAGATGTCGCTTCGAAGATTTTTACCCAGTGTCTGGGAGGTTGTCGACGCCAAAAAGACGTTACAGATGGCCGCTAAGATACTAATTAGCGAGAAGCCGACCATCTTAAAGCCGACCTTCCAGATGTACCCAATGTCACCAGTCGCGACCCCGTTGTTAACAATGTCAGAGGTTAGACTGGGTAAATTCAGAGTGGCGACTACCTGAATTGCCATAAAAAAGACAGCCCCGAGGACTGCAATGTAGGAAATTCGCCCCTTTGCGATTTTAGCAAGATTCCTGCTCCTTTCGATTCCCGTTTGGTTTGGAAATTTGGAAATAATAAACACCCGTTAGTTTACACCTTTTAAGCCGAAATAAAAGCTTTTCTTTGACGAATATTATATATTCTTATACTTTTGTTAACTTAGCTTACAATAATTCGTTGAAATCGTCAATCACCAGCGCATGAACCGCAAACGATTTAGTTGCTTTTGACATGATTTGAGCCTATATTGACATCAAATTAGGTCACGTTCAAGTAAAAGGGGGAGTTAATGATGTTTAATTGGGAAACATTTGAGCCGGACGAGTACAGTCGCGGCGAGACACCGAGCTTTGTTGATTTAACGGAGCGCAGTTATATCACGGCAACCGGCCATGCCACGGATCACACCGCTGATGAATCGTTTCTCTCGCTGGCCCGGGCAGCAGCCGCGGTTGCCAAAACGATCAGTGGGGGACCGGAAACCGACATTCCGGTCAAAAACTTCAAGGGGTATGTTCCGTATCCTGTGCAAGCGGTCTGGCAGCCGGCAGGAGATGGCGAGGACTTCAAGATTTGGATTAAGCAGCCGTTGTTTATTGACGAGGCGGCGTTTAACGCGGCAATTAAGAAGACCGATCTCGGCGATATTTCTGCCGACCAGATTCACTTTGAACATCTTGCTGAAGGCATTGAAATTCAGACAATTTCAAACGGGCCGGTGACCGCCGATGGTAAGGCAGCCGCGCGCCTGAATGCCGCCATTAAGGTTGGGGGCTTCAAACGACTCCACGAAGACACCCACCGGGAAGTCTATATCGATGGATTGCCGTTAACCGCCAGCAAGCAGGTCATTTTGCGTTTTGAAATTGATCCCAATGGCGCCGTTTTGGATATGGTGCATAATTAAATTGATTGATCGCCACGAAAAGGGCGTCTCTACTGTGCGGTTCACACAGTTTGAGACGCCCTTTGTGGAAGATAGGTGATCAGATCACCCAATTTTTCTTTCAAATTTTTTGAAGTGGAATAGTTGATCAACGCGTTCGAAATAATCATCGGGGATGGTTAAATCGATGGCTTTCAAATTGTTCTTCAGTTGGGAAGGCTTGCTGGCACCCGTAATCAAACTGCTGATCCGGGGATCACGTAAGTCCCAAGCCAATGCAAAGGTTGCCAAATCGGTATCCAGTTCGGCGGCCATCTTAATGAGGGCTTCCACCTTATCAAGATTGTCGTCGGTTAACAGTGCCTGGATTTGATCCTGATAGGTTGCCCGTGAACCAGCCGGAATTGGTTGGCCCTTGCGATATTTGCCGGTTAGCAGGCCCTGTGACAGGGGCGAGAAGGGCACGATGCCTAAACCGTATTTGCCGCAAACGTCCATCAATTCATGCTCAATGTACCGGTCAAACATATTATATTGGGGTTGAACAACTGACAGCGGGTGCAGACCAAGCTTTTGGATCACTAATTGGGCTTCCAAGATTTGGACCGGTCGCCACTCACTGACACCGTAATAGAGAATCTTGCCCTGATCGACCAAATCACTTAACGCGGTGAGGGTTTCTTCCAATGGCGTGTTGGGGTCAAATCGATGGCAGAAGTATAAATCGAGATAGTCAGTCTGCAGGTTGGTAAGGGATTGATCAATCGATTCCATGATGTGTTTGCGGGATAGGCCGCGGTCGTTCACACCCGGACCAGTTGGAAAGTAGACCTTACTGGAAAGGACGATTTCCTTTCTGGGGAACTCCTTGAGGGCTCGACCTAAGAAACGTTCGGCAGCACCACCGCTGTAAGCGTCGGCACAGTCAAAAAAATTGATACCCTTTTCAAACGCTAACTTTAAGCTTTGGTCGGCTAAGTCCTGTTTATCGGCATTACTAACGTCGGTCATCCAGCTTCCAAGTGCCAGTTCACTGACTCGCAGTCCTTGTTTACCAAGTTGACGATATTTCATGTTGGTTACTCCTTTTTAGAAATTAACTACAATGTTATCGTACAACTTCGAGTGCACTTGAGGTCAACTAATTATTTGGCCGTTGCTTGGAACAGAAAAAAGCAATCAACCCGTTGGAGTTGATTGCTAGTTTACGGTTTAATTTTGGTTAGTCACCATTCATAATCGAGTTTTTAACAACGACATAGTCGACCGTGCGAATATCTTTCAATTCTTTACCACCGGCATACGAAATTGATGATTGAAGATCCTGCTGCATTTCAAACAGGGTATCGGAAATTTCACCACGGTAAGGGACCAACATTTGGCGGCCCTCAACGTTACGGTAAGCACCCTTTTGCTTTTCGGATGCGGAACCCCAGTATTGTTTGTACTTCTTGCCATCAATACTGATGACGTTACCAGGAGATTGCTCGTGACCGGCCAAGAGAGACCCAATCATGACCATTGAAGCGCCGAAACGAACGGATTTGGCGATATCGCCGTTGAAACGAATGCCACCGTCAGCGATCATTGGCTTTCTAGCGGCCTTTGAGCAGAGACGCAGGGCGGCTAATTGCCAACCGCCAGTTCCGAAACCGGTCTTGAGCTTGGTGATGCAGGCTTTACCCGGACCAATGCCGATTTTAGTAGCATCGGCACCAGCGTTTTCGATTTCCCGAACGGCTTCCGGGGTGCCAAGGTTCCCGGCAATCAGGAAGCTGTCGGGCAGCTTGTCTTTAATGTAGTGAATCATCTGAATGACAAAATCTGAATGACCATGAGCAACGTCAATGGTGATGTACTCCGGCTTTTGGTTATCGGCAACCAGTTGATCGATGAACTTGTATTCATCGTCTTTGATGCCGACACTGATTGATGCGTAGAGATCCTTTTCGTGCATCATCTTGATGAAGCCTTCACGCTTTTCTGGTTGGAAACGGTGCATAATATAGAAATAACCGTTTTGAGCCAGCCAGATAGCCAGGTCGTCATTAATCACGGTTTCCATGTTGGCGGGAACCACCGGGATCTTGAACGTCCGGGGGCCAAATTTGATTGATGTGTCAGCGTCAGAACGACTCTTGATGATACATTTGTTGGGGATCAGTTGAATATCTTCGTAATCAAAAACTTCCATTATTAGTTTACCTCCGAAATATGAGCGGGGTCAGTGATCCAAACCGCAAGAAGTTCCCAGATGCGATTTGAACTGGGATCGGCAACAGTGAACGCCAATCCCTAACTATTATACACTATCTTTTAGTAAGCATAGTAAAACGTGCCTTGCAGCTTTTTGTTACTTCCAAACTTGGGCAACCACATTGGTTTGTTCACGGTCTGGGCCAACCGAGAAGGTGGCTAGCGGCACGTGAACCAATTCTGAAATCCGTTTGATGTAGTTCCGAGCGTTTTCAGGAAGATCAGCCAGGGTCTTTGCCTTGGTGATATCTTCATCCCAGCCGGGTAATTCTTCGTAAACGGCTTGGCACTTGTTGAGTTCCTTCAAAGTTGCCGGGTAATCATCAATTTCTTTGTCGTCAAGTTTGTAAGCGGTGCAGATTTTGAGGGTCTTAATCCCGGTCAAAATGTCCAGACAGTTGAGTGATAAATGGGTGAAGCCGGACACGCGGGCCGAATGCCGTAAGACAACACTGTCAAACCAGCCGATTCGGCGGGGCCGCTTGGTAACGACGCCGTATTCATGACCGACCTCGCGAATGTGGTCACCAGTTGCATCCTTCAATTCAGTTGGGAAAGGACCTTCGCCAACTCGGGATGTGTAGGCTTTGCAGACACCAATGACGTTATCAATCCGGTTAGGACCAATTCCAGTACCAACAGCGGCACCACTTGCAGTCGGGTTGGATGATGTAACAAACGGGTAAGTCCCGTGGTCAACGTCCAGCATCACGCCCTGAGCACCTTCAAACAAAACATGCTTGTTGTCATCCAATGCGTTGTTAATTAAATAGGAAGCGTCGATTACGTAAGGGCGAATCCGATCAGCGTATTCCTTGTATTCATTGAAGATCGGTTCAAATGCCAGTGGTTTCGCATCGTAAATTTTGATTAATAGTTCATTTTTAATCTTTAGGTTGCTGCGAAGCTTTTCTTCGAAGCTGTCCTTGTCGATTAAATCAGCAATTCTAATTCCGATTCGTTCGTACTTATCCATATATGCAGGACCGATTCCCTTATTGGTTGTCCCAATCTTGGAATCCTTTTTCTGTTCCTGCAATCCGTCAAGAAGGATATGGTAAGGCATGATGACGTGAGCCCGGTTGGAAATCCGCAAGTTTTCGGTGCTGATTCCGTCCTTCTTCAATTGATCAATTTCGCTGATCAATGACTTTGGGTTCACGACAACGCCGTTACCAATTACGCTGTATTTTTCCTGATCAAAAATCCCGGAAGGAATCAGCTGTAAATGATAACTTTTGCCATTCAATACAATGGTGTGACCAGCATTGTCGCCGCCTTGATAGCGAGCGGTAATGTCGGCGTCTTGACCGAAGAAATCGGTAATCTTACCCTTTCCTTCGTCACCCCATTGGCTTCCAACAACCACAATAGATGACATATGAACACCTCTAAATTTTATTGCTGGGAATCAACCCAGCATTTTTAATTCTACCAACTTGCATGGGAATGTCAACCAAAAATGTTAATGATTTTAAACCGGGATATTTCAATCGTTCGACTTTAAAATTAAAAGCGAACAAAAGGCCACTATAATAGAAAGAATATGGCCAAAACATGAACAATATGATAAAATGGGGTTGTTAATATTTAGTGGAAAGGAACCATTATGATAGATAGATATTCTTTACCAGAAATGAGCCATATTTGGTCACTTGATAATCAGTACGCTGCCTGGCTGAAAGTTGAAATTGCCATTGACGAGGCTTGGTCCAAACTTGGCAAGATCCCAGCCGAGGACGTTGAGAAGATTAAGAAGAACGCGACCTTTGATAAGGATCGGATTGCCGAAATTGAAGCCGTCACCCATCACGACATCGTTGCGTTTACCCGGGACGTTTCCGAATCATTGGGACCTGAGAAAAAGTGGGTCCACTATGGTGTCACCAGTACCGACGTTGTTGATACGGCATACGGCGTGCGCATCAAGCAGGCCAACGCCATCATTAAAAAGGATATTGACCACTTTATCGACGTGATTGCCAAACAGGCTAAGAAGTACAAGGATACGGTCATGATTGGCCGTACTCACGGCGTTCAAGCCGAACCCACGACCTTTGGTTTGAAATTAGCCCGGTGGTATTCCGAAATGAACCGTAATAAGCGCCGATTTGCCACGGCTTCCAAAGAATTGGAAGCTGGTCAAATTTCCGGAGCCGTGGGGACATTTGCCAACGTGCCACCGTTTGTTGAACAGTACGTTTGTGATTCCCTTGGGCTGCACGCCCAGGAAATTACCAGCCAAATTCTGCCACGGGACTTGCACGCGGACTACATTTCAACTTTGGCATTGATTGCCACCAGTTTGGAAGAGTTTGCCACCGAAATTCGCGGCTTACAACGTTCGGAAATTCATGAAGTTGAGGAACACTTTGACGCCGGTCAAAAGGGATCCTCAGCAATGCCCCACAAGAAGAATCCGATTGGTTCGGAAAATATTTGCGGACTGGCTCGGGTTGTCCGCGGCCACATGATTACCGCCTATGAAGACGTGCCATTGTGGCACGAACGGGATATTTCCCATTCATCAGCTGAACGGATTATTATTCCCGACACGCTGATTTTACTGGACTACATGCTGCACCGCTTCTCCAGAATATTGGAACGCCTCACCGTCTTCCCAGAACGAATGAAGAAAAATATGGGAATCACTTATGGGTTGATTTACAGCCAGCGGGTGATGCTCAAGCTAATTGATTCCGGGATGACCCGGGAACAGGCCTATGACCTGGTTCAACCATTAACTAAGAAGTCATGGGATGAGGGTATTCAGTTCCGTGATTTGGTTGAAGGTACCAAGAAAATTACCGATGCCTTGTCGGAAGACCAAATTGCCGATGCATTTGATTACCACTATCATATTCGCCACGTGGATGAAATCTTTGCCCGGGTGGGTTTAGAATAATCAAGCAAATAAATTTGAAATAACGAGAAGGAGCGTCCCCGCAAAATGGGAGACGCTCTTTTTTGATAAGTAATCTTGATGGTTAGAAATAAGCTTGGTACCCCAAAACCAGTGCTAATCCGATCGCAAAAATGCCAACGGCCGTTTTGATTACCTTTGACGGAATATATCGGACAATAATTGGTCCGATGTAGCCGCCGGTAAACAGACCGATGAGCAGGGGGATGATCACCGCCCAGGCAATCGGAATCGTCAAAATGAACATGGTGGCCGACACGACGTTATTAGTAAACGACGCAAAGTTGCGCATGGCATTGTAGATGGTGTATTTATCATCAATGATTTTTGAAAGGACCGCAATCATCAATAACCCGGCCCCCGCACCGAAAAAGCCGGTATAGATTCCCACCAGAAAAACACCCAGCCAACTTAGAAAGCTGATCAAAGTATTATTGACAGGCTGCTGATTTTTACGCCTTGGGGTTAAGATCATGACCCCAGCCAGCATGATAAATACCGGAACGACCTTCTTAAAGCCGGTATTCGAACTATGAATCAGGATGGTCGCTCCCAAGACACCACCAATTGTGTTGAGAATGGCAATTTGAATGGCTTGGCGCCAGTGATGCCGCAGTTCCCGAAGTGATGCCAACACGGTCCCGATGCCGCCACCCACTTGGGCCACGGTGATTGTGGCGTTGGCGGTAATTGGTGGAACCCCAACTGACAGTAGCACCGGGTAAAGGGTGAGGGCGGCCATGCCAACAATTCCGGTTAAAATGCCGGCAAGAAGACTCATGAGTACTAAATAAATTATTGAAGCCATTTTCGTCCCCCCTATCAACGGTCAAGCTGGGTTAGTGATGTCTGGGCGTACCAATAATAACTTTATCCTAACACCAAAAAATGGAATAGGCGGCTATTCAGGCCCCTACAGGAACCGTCGTCAACTAACTAATTCAGACCCAAAAAGCAGCCATCAGATGATTCGGGAAATGATTGCCCGACCACTCATCTGATGGCTGCTTTTAATTTTAGTACAAAACGATGGATTTGCCGTCAAATTTCGCCGTGACGACCGGTATCTAAAAAGCGAACCGTATGATCTTGATATTCATAAATTAACAGCCAGCTGCCCTTGATAAATAGGGCTCGCTGCGGCTTGCGGCTCTTAATCACGTGATCGTCGTAGCGCTCATCAGGATGGGCACCGCTTAATAGGACGTTTTCAACGGCTTTGAATTCTGCTTCTGAATAACGATTGGCGCGGATCATGTTCTGGTAGTGCTTTTTGAAGCGCGATTGGTATTTCGGTGTGTACTTCGTTTGACTCACTTCCTAAAGGGGGTTATTAATACCTTATCACATGCCAAATCCAAATTGAACGCATCAAACAAGCCAAGGCTGGGGGAGCCTTGGCTTGTTGTATCAATATTCTGAGGGGAATATGAATATGAAAAGTAACAAATTAATGGGGGTTAACTTATTACAATTTTTAAGGAGAATGAACCTCGCTAACAAGTTAGCTTAGCTCCTTTCTCTATGCTTCTTAATATACAGGATAAATTTAACCAAAAAAGGACGAAAGTGTGAACATTTTGTGATTTTTTGGACTGCTCCCTTAGAAACTGTTTGAGATCTCTAAAAGCG
>NZ_AZFZ01000220.1 GCF_001435895.1 Lentilactobacillus parafarraginis DSM 18390 = JCM 14109
TTGCTCCTATACTGAAATTTGGTACCAAAATCATTAGATTTTGTGTCATAATGATAAAAATCAGAATAGGAGTTTTTTTATGAAATATTATTCAGATGAATTTAAAAACAACATCGTTAAGCTTTATCACAATGAAAATCGTTCAAAGAAATCCTTAGCCAATGAATATGGGGTTCATCCAACCACCATCAGTCATTGGATCAAGCGGGCCAAATTAATTGAACTACCTGACGGTGGCGTAACGAGTGTTGAAGCCTTCAAGCAACTACAGAAAGAAAACCAGCAGTTAAAGGAAGAAAATGAAATTTTAAAAGCAGCGGCGGTGTTACTGGGAAGACATTAGGCAAAGTTAAAGCCATAGACTTTATCAACGAACAATTATGTAAACACCGCCTCTGGATAATCTTGAAAGCC
>NZ_AZFZ01000221.1 GCF_001435895.1 Lentilactobacillus parafarraginis DSM 18390 = JCM 14109
TTTTCCTACATTTTACGGGTGCCTTTTACACAGACCAAATCTTTTGAACGTGAATTAAAAAAACTAGTCAAAAAACATTTCCCAATAACTGTCTTGAAGCCTTGTTTAGAAGCAATTGTTGAACAAGATGTACTTGTTTTGAAACAGATTAAAGATCATGCATTAAAAGGAAATTGGCGTGGCTATCGTGAATTTCACCCTGCCAGATATGGAAACTATGGTAAAAATTATGACAACTGGATTGTTATTTATCAGCTAGATCATGATGAATTGATTTTGTTATTGGTTGCAACTGGCTCCCATGAAATCTTGAATCAATAGCTATAGTTTAGGGACACTTATAAAAAAATAAATTAAAATAGCCCCCAATATCTATAATGTAGATGAAGTGAACCCCCATAGTTGGATGAAAAA
>NZ_AZFZ01000222.1 GCF_001435895.1 Lentilactobacillus parafarraginis DSM 18390 = JCM 14109
TTTTTCTACGTTTAGTCAAGTAAAACAGTGATGCTATTAGTGATTTAATAAGCCTTTTGGCTTAATAATTGGGTTCCTTTATAAAGAAAGCAGAGTTTTACGGTTGTTATTTTGTCTTTGAGCGTAACCCAAAGAAGCCTCAGGCTTTTCATATTTTCTCAAGGCTGGTAAAGTTAGATTAACAAATCAGTCCTATCTGGAACAGGCTAGTTCATACGAGTAGTTCTGGTTTGTGTTTATAAGGTAGTGGATTATCTTAATTAGACGATCCATACATGCGACAAGAAGCGGCTTTCTACGGGAGGCCGTTGCTTGTTTTTTTACATAGAAATCACGTATGTGATTGGGTTTAGCAGTCGAGCTAATCATGTTCACAACAGTCCAGTATAAAAGTTT
>NZ_AZFZ01000223.1 GCF_001435895.1 Lentilactobacillus parafarraginis DSM 18390 = JCM 14109
GTTTTCCTACATTTTACGGGTGCCTTTTACAGTTGATCTAGATGGTCACTACACAATTGGGATTAGTTTGAAAAATTTTGTATTTAACCCCAATATTGATGACCAACAACAAGGGCTAGTTTTAGTTAAGTGATAAAAATATGTATGAAAGAACACACCTCACTCGCAAAGATGAGATGTGTTCTTTTATCTAGTAACTATTTTTGGCAGTCCGATAAATATAGTTGCCAATAGTATGTTCACTAGCATCATGATAAGCAATACCAAGATATAAATTATCTGCGTTAAAAATTTGAACGGATTCAGTTTCAACAGATTCAGTCTTTGAGTTAATTGGGAAGTAGATGTTATCAGCTTATATCCATTAGGTAGTGAAGACTTTTTTGAACCACCTT
>NZ_AZFZ01000224.1 GCF_001435895.1 Lentilactobacillus parafarraginis DSM 18390 = JCM 14109
AACTCAATTTAGATCTCAAACAGTTTCTTAAACGTCATCGTGTCCGCTCAGCAAGCTTTCAAAGCATTCGAACCGCTAGTGCAACGTTGAGCGGTGTGGAAATTGTTCACGCAATACGCAAAAGAACCCGACGAGAGTTAAGTCTCATCGGGTTCTCAGTCGTGGACGAATTAGAAGCATTGTTAGCTGCATAACCTTCAACATAGGATCAATAGCTGGTTAGATGGTCATCTCTCAGACTGTTTGCACCAGATCCTGATTATGCTCTTTTATTTTCTCGAACAGGATACACAAGTGCCTGCCGATGCAAACCATTTCGCGCTCGCAGAGCATAGAGAATTGTCACGGTATCGACAACTTCTTGCAGCATTG
>NZ_AZFZ01000225.1 GCF_001435895.1 Lentilactobacillus parafarraginis DSM 18390 = JCM 14109
GGTGGAATAAACAAGCGGCTAGAGAATATGCTGCCAAACACCCCGAAGAAGAAAAGTCGGCCGACAACGATAACAGTGGGTTGTACTACTAGTCCTAAAAGGCTACAAAATCCTTTCTAAACAGTTTTAAGACTTACTAACATCTTTATACTCAAGTTAGATTTAAATGGCTTAAACAGAAGAATAGGGGCTTTTAAATGAGTGCCAGAGCTAACCAGCTCAAAAGTTCAGCCTTTAGATCAACGCCAAGCTCAAGTGATTTGAGGCCAAGGCTTTATCTATTGATAAGGTACTCAAAAGGTAGTATAATTGTAGTAGTAAAAGAAAGGAGATGAGACAATCATGGCAGTTAAGGAAAAGAAACGCGTA
>NZ_AZFZ01000226.1 GCF_001435895.1 Lentilactobacillus parafarraginis DSM 18390 = JCM 14109
TAAAAAGCTTGTTTTAAGACAGACCCTAGTTTTTCCGTGGATATTTCGGAGTTTTTTTATTTTGTTCAAAAGTGACTCATCCATGGTAACGGTTGAATTGGCATACAGAAGGATATTATTACCAGGTTTCTTAGATCGTAGGGTATCATAAGTTAAAATTTGACCAAAATCGTTGAATGAGGTGTAAGAAAGTTGGTTTAATGCAGTAAGAAAATCAGTATCATTATAATAGGAATAGCGCATCTTAATTGCATTTAATACAGCATAGTCTGACTTGGCTGACTTGTAAGTTAAACTGTGTTCGTCATCGTAATTTAGTACTTGTTCTGGTAAATTATTGGACTTAGGATGAAAGTGTGGACACGATT
>NZ_AZFZ01000227.1 GCF_001435895.1 Lentilactobacillus parafarraginis DSM 18390 = JCM 14109
AGCTGAGTTGGCCGCGTCACTGGCAACAATCCTGTGAGCATCAGAAGCAGCGTTCGACGCATCGGCATTGTGTTGCTTTGCGTCGGAGGCCGCATCGCTGGCAACTTTGTTGTCAGAAACGGCACCGGAAGCATCGCCGCTCTTCGCAGCTGAACTGGCGGCACTGGCAGCATCACTGGCCTTCTTGGCATCGCTGGCGGCATTTGATGCGGCGTCAGAAGCAGATTTGGCTGCTGAAGCCGCATTTGAATTACCACTTGCGTCACTGGCAGCATCCGAAGCATGAGCTGAAGCCGACTTCGCATCGTTGGAAGCGTTGGAAGCATATCCTGAAGCTGAGTTGGCCGCGTCACTGGCAA
>NZ_AZFZ01000228.1 GCF_001435895.1 Lentilactobacillus parafarraginis DSM 18390 = JCM 14109
CTGAAATAAAGTTTTCAGACGGACCCTAGTGAGAACCAATTTAAACGGATTAACTTTCAGGTTAATCCTTATATTACTAGTAGGACACGGACAAAATTTGAAAGAAGGCTTTAAAACTTGGTGACGTAGAACAGTAAGGCGCTTGATAATTATAAAAATAATAATACAAATGCAAACAAATAAGAAAGAAGATTTTATAATGTTGAAAGTTATACAATTATTTATAGGTCAATCATGGGAACTAATTTTAAATATCATCCAATGGATTAGCATTAACATATCGGTAGGTTGGTTAGCATTCGGATTAGCAGTAATAACATTTTTAAGAAGCTGTTTAGTATCTTTGATTTTGAC
>NZ_AZFZ01000229.1 GCF_001435895.1 Lentilactobacillus parafarraginis DSM 18390 = JCM 14109
ACATTAAAGAATATTTCATAAGGCGTTTTCCATCCGAGACATTTACGGGGACGATTATTCATTTGTTCTGCATATGCTTGTATCCGGCGGTCAGTAATTGAATCAAGGTCAGTTCCTTTTGGCAAATATTCGCGAAGCAAGCCGTTAGTATTTTCGTTAGTTCCTCGTTGCCAAGGAGAGTGAGGATCGGGAAAGTAGAAGGGCGTACCAAACTTATCAGTTAAACATTGAACTTTGGCAAACTCTTTACCCCTATCCGGGGTAATCGTTAACGATCTACCAGGCCATAGCTTCATTAAGTCGCTCAAAGTATCCGTGACTGCTTCTGAAGTTCTTTTA
>NZ_AZFZ01000023.1 GCF_001435895.1 Lentilactobacillus parafarraginis DSM 18390 = JCM 14109
TATTTACTTTAACTTTGGGGGTACACCTCAATTCCAGTCGTTTTTTCTATGAAGTGATTTAAATTACTTCTTTGAAGAACTTGCAAGGTAATCAGACAAGACGTTTTGAAGATCCTTATCCTGAATTGAAACGTTACCCTTCTTCAATACCTTAGCAACAACGGAGTGTAAGGTATCACTATCAGACAATCGCTTGTTAACGATTTGTGTCTTTAATTCGCTTTCATGGTCTTTGTAAGTGCCCTTTGCTGGGTGGTTAACCATTTGGATAACCTGGTAACCATACTGTGTCTTAACAGGGGTCTTGGTGTATTCACCATTCTTCAGCTGGAAGGCAGCTTTACGGAAGTTGGCATCCAATGACGTGTTAGTGTTATCAAATGGTGAGATCCGGCCACCCTTGTTTTTAGTTGCGGTATCAGTTGAGTACTTCTTAGCTAAGCTTGAGAAGCTCTTACCAGCTTTAAGTTGTTTGATAACCGTTTCAGCAGTTGATTTCTTCGAAACCAAAATCTGGTTTACAGTTACCTTTGGCTGGTACGACTTGAACTGATTCTTCAACTGGGCATCAGTAAACTTGGTGTTGGCACGAACGGCTTGCTGCAATAAGAGATTTGAACGAATCGAATCTTTTAATTGAGAAACAGTCATTCCGTTTTGCTGAAGGACAGCGTTAAATGACGAGCCGTATTGCTTCTTGTACTTCTTAAGTTCGTTATTAACTTGAGAATCCTTAACTTTTTTCCCATATTGCTTTTCCAATACTTTGTTAAGAATCATTTGCTGTAAGACTGCTTTACCACTTGACGTACCCTTCAAGCTGCTGTAATAAGCACTTTCCGTAATTTTACCGCCATCGGTCGTAGCAACTGATTTACTACCACACGCTGCAAGTGTAAAACTCATCAGTACTCCGGCTAAAACGATTAGCCATTTTTTCATACAAAAACACATCCATTTCTACAATAGTATTCGTCTGCGAAGCAAACGTTCCGTACAATAATAACATATTCTCGGGTTTATAAAGGAACTCGTGGTCAATTTAAACAAAATTTCATAAAATAGTGATTATGATTTTTTCATTTTATCGGTATATTTATTGATCTCGTCAATCCTTGGTTGGATTTGAAATCTCGCCTCATCAATGTCACGCTGAAGGTCACTAATGGCCTCTTGGAGTTCAGGCAATTGGGCCTTTAATTCCGCCATTGCGGTACTAAAAGCTTTTTGAGCCGTTTTTAAATCCCCATAAGCCTGCTTCTTGACGAGAAAATAATGACGAACCCGTTGGACGAATTCTGCCGGGGTTTCCTTATGGTAATAAAGATGGGCGCCAAAAAGAAAGGCGCCGACGCCGGCGACTTTAAAGAATGTTTTCATGATTAATCTCCCATGTGGTCAACGATTGAATTCTGAATCTGCTTGAGATCTTCGGCGGTGTACTTATTGGAATTATCCTTGAAAGTCATCGAGAAGTCATCATGGGTTGTGTAACGGGGAACTAGGTGAAAGTGGGAGTGAAATACCGACTGGTAGGCGACCTGACCATTGTTATTCAAGATGTTCATTCCCTTTATGTCAGGGTTAGATGCCTTAACGGCCCGGGCAATCTTTGGAATCCGTGAAAAGACTTCGGCAGCCAGTTGTGGGTCATACTCAAAAATATTGGCAATATGTTTCTTGGGAATGACCAGGGTGTGGCCGGGCGTTCCCTGAGAAATATCTAAGAATGCTTTGACCACGTCGTCCTCATAAACGGTGTAACTGGGAATTTCATTTCGCACGATTTTACAAAAAATACAATCTTTCAAATGCGTTACCTTCTTTCTGTTTATACTAACAATTATTATAACATCAATGTCTCAGGGAACTCATTCAAAGTCTGGTTTAGTATGTTATAATCAATTCTGTATCTATTTTTGAAGCATATTGAAACGATCAACTAATAATAAGAATTGTGGAGTGAAATAATGGCCTTACAAGTGTCAAATTTGGTCGGTGGCTATTCTCAAGTCCCCGTTTTAAAAGATGTTTCGTTTGATGTTAAGGACGGTGAATTGGTCGGTTTAATCGGCCTTAATGGTGCCGGAAAGTCCACGACCATCAACCATATCATTGGTCTACTAACGCCTTTTAAAGGATCGATTAAGATTAACGACGTCACGATTAATGACGATGTTCAGCAGTATAAAAAACAAATTGCGTATATTCCGGAACAGCCAATTGTTTACAAGGAACTTACCTTGAAGGAACACTTGGAGTTGACGATGTTGGCTTATGACTTGGATCAAAAAACTGCCTGGCAGCGGGCCGACAAATTGTTGAAGCTGTTTCGGCTTGATAATAAGCTCGACTGGTTTCCGGATAATTTTTCCAAAGGAATGCGGCAAAAGGTCATGATCGTTTGCGCGTTCTTAACTGACGCCAAGCTGTTTATTATTGATGAGCCCTTTCTGGGACTAGATCCCTTGGCTGTCAATGACCTATTGAATCTGATTTCCGAACGAAAAAAAGCCGGTGCCAGCATTTTAATGTCGACTCACGTTTTGGACACCGCTCAGCGGTACTGTGACCGGTTTGTCCTCCTTCATGATGGGCAGGTTCGCACAGAGGGCACCATCGAGGAACTGCGGCAATTATTCCCCGATGCCGGCGAGTCCTTAAATGATATTTACCTCACCCTTGCAAGGGAAGGCGACGCATCATGACAAACTTATTCAAGAAGCGTCTTGGCGCGCATTTAACCGAACTGCTCAAGTATTTACGGTTTGTCTTTAACGACTACTTTGTCCTGGCCCTGGTCTTCATGATTGGCGGGCTGGGCTACTACTATTCCAATGCACTCAAGCAGCTTAAAACGGGTCTCTGGTGGGCGCCGCTTGTCATTATCGCTGTGTATTTAATGGGCCTTCAATGTGGTCGTTTGGCAACGATGCTTCAAGATCCGGACTACGTTTTTTTACTGCCGCGAGAGGCGGAAATGATTGGTTATCTCAGACGGGCTTTTAATTATAGTGCGCTGTTGGCATGCTTGATTCAATTGTTAATTTGGGTCGTATTGATGCCATTTGTTCAGGTAACTGCCGGCGCATCGGTTCCCGAATTATTCGGGCTATTGGCAACCATTCTGTTTTTGAAAGTCACATGGTTAAATGCCGACTTTGCCCGGAAATACCATCTCAATCACCAGTGGCTGGGCAATCGGCTGCTGTTTAGATTGGTAGTGCCGGTGATTGTGCTGGCGCTCGGTGTTTACGTTAATGTCTATGTCGGCGCCGGTTTAGCAGCCGTGGTTATGATCATTGGATTGGTGAGTCGAAGAAGTTGGGCTAGTCGGTCACTGGACTGGCAGACCGCAATCGCTGATGAAAATAGTCGAATGCATTCAATTTACCAATTTTTTAATCTGTTTACGGACGTCCCATCATTAAATGGGGCAATCAAGCGCCGGCGATACTTTGACGGCCTGTTGCGATTGATTCGGTTGCTGCCTAAGAATACCTATCTTTATCTCTACGCCCACGGGATTGTCCGCGACAGTGAGATGAGCGGGTTGTTTATGCGATTGACGGTCATCGGCACGCTGTTTTTAATCTTCATTAAGGGCGAGGCGCTGCCGATTATCCTGTGTCTTTTATTCATCTATCTGATCGGTTTTCAAATGATTCCGTTTTATTTTCATTATGAAGATAACGCGTTTGTTCATATTTATCCGATCACAACCGACCATCAGCTTCAGAATTTCCAACGGGTTTTGCTCACGATGATGAGTATCGTTGCGTTGATCTTTGCGATCGTTGTCATTATCGTGAACATCACCAATCCGGTCACCGTGATTGGGGTGGTCGTTTGTGAAGCCGTTGAAATTGGTTACTTTGTTTATATGTATGTTCCTAGAAGAATTCGTAAGAGTGAATTCAGTCGTTAAAATTATGAGGTGAATTTTTTGCGCGTACGAAACAAGCCGTGGGCCGATGGGTATATTAAAGCTCACGCCGACTACATTGTGATTGATCCCCAGAACTGGCTGGGAAAGTGGCAAAGCCGGTTTGAAAAAAGCCAACCTCTCGACGTTGAGGTTGGCACTGGAAAGGGCCAGTTCATTATTGAAATGGCCAAGGCCCATCCAGACATTAACTTTATTGGCGTTGAACTCCAAAAATCCGTCATTGCAACCGCATTGCGGAAATTCATGACCGCACCACTCCCCAATCTCCAATTTGTTCTGACAGACGGGGCTAATCTGGACGAATTCTTTCATCCAGACGAAGTTAATAAAATTTTTCTCAATTTTTCTGATCCATGGCCCAAGAAGCGCCATGCTAAGCGCCGCTTGACGTCGCCAGGATTTTTGAAGACTTACCAAACGGTACTGGATCCGGCTGGGACGATTGAATTTAAAACCGACAATCGGGGGCTTTTCGAGTATACGCTGGTCACCATGAACCATTATCCGATGACCTTTGACTATGTGTCGCTGGATTTGCATCATTCGCCAGAAAATGAAACCAATATTCAAACCGAGTATGAGGAAAAGTTCAGTCCCAACGGGCCAATTTACAAGCTGGTCGCTCATTTTAATGCGTAAGCGCGCTGATTGCTGATCGTACCGGATTGGCGATCGGCCCAGTATTCGTTTACCAAGACTTGGCCATCGGCATTTCGATAGTTAAGACCGAAATGATATTGACCATCTGAATCAGCAACTTGCCAGCTGCCAAGATATGTACCGTTACCTGAAAGTTTTCGCTGGTCGCTTATTATTTGGCTTAAGGACCTTTCCGCGGTTTGATTTTTCTGGTAATCTTTATGGAGATCGGCAATTGTTTTCATACTGAGCAGGAGGCCAATTGCTGTTAAACTATAACGCATTATTTTGTTTGTCATTTTCTTCACCCTTTTGTTTGAGACTAATTATAGTTTAATATAAGGATGGTTAATGAGCAAAGATTGCCGGTAAATGAGAAATTTGCGCTATAATTTACTTACTAAAAAGAAGTGGGAAAGGATGAACGATTTATGAAAGATTTACCAAAGACCGACCTTGCAACTCTTAAAAAAGATATCTCAGCTGGCAAATATATGCTGTTTTTTACCGCGGATTGGTGCCCAGACTGCCGGTTTATTAAACCAGCAATGCCTGAAATTGAAAAAACGTATTCCGATTACCAATTTTTAAAGGTTGATCGGGACGAAAATATCGATTTGGCAGGCGAAATGAATATCATGGGGATCCCAAGCTTCGTTGCCTATGACAACGGTCAAGAAATTGGTCGGTTCTCAAACGCTGATCGAAAAACAAAGCAGGAAGTTGAAAGCTTCATCGATTCACTACAAAAATAAGATAATTAGATTTGGAAGGATAAAGTGATGTTAATAGCAAGTTATAACCCTAAAAATACCGGTGATACCATGGTTGTCATTATGAGCCAAGATGTTGCCGACCAAGAAGTCGCGATCCATGATCATGTTGCCCGCATTTTTAATCCGGCGGACGACACAACACTGGGGTACAACTTTTTACAGGCAAGCGTTATTCTTCCCGACGTTGTAAAAGTAAATGGCCGGGTCCACTTGAGTGCTGATGATGTGGCCAAGCTGAACGCCTACTTGCAAACCCATGAGTTTCCTGGCGACATTCAGCTTGATAATGAGCCAAGATTCGTGGTTGGTTATGTAAAATCAATGACGGATCATCCCCGTTCAGATCACCTGAAGATTACCCAAACTGAGATTGATGGGGGCAGGGAACTTCAAATCGTCAGCGGATCGCCGAATATGCGGGCTGACATCAAGGTTGTTGTTGCAAAAGTTGGCGCTATGATGCCGGATGGAATGATTATTTGGCCGGGGGAATTGCGCGGAACCGAAAGCGACGGAATGATTTGCTCAGGCAGAGAACTTAAATTGCCAAATGCCCCTCAAGTTCCGGGTGCGCTCATTTTACCGGATGATTTCCAAGAGGTCGGCGAACCGTTTGACTTCGATAAAGCCCAGCATTTATTCAGTTAAAAACTATATTAAAAGGTGAGTAATCGTGAAGTATTATGACGGACCCGCCTTTTTTCGTCGCCGTGATTTAATTCAATCACGGACACCTAAAAAGGTTAAAAACGAACAGGAAAAAGTGCCGCGAAGACCCACAAAGCCGCGGGATTTAAGCACGTCGTCAACTAAATTTACTGATAGTCGGGTTACCGATGATAACACCCCGGCATTTTTGAAGGAAATTCGCAATTTCGTACCGCACACCCATGATGTCAACACGAACCGGCGAAAACAAAAACGCCAGATTGAGACGAATTACGTTAAAAGCCAGAAGCAACGGCGGACGAGTCGTTACGCGCGGATCATTGATGCTCTTAGGATCTCTGATGACGATTTGATCGTCCTAGCTCCCAACCAGGATGACGGGGCAAGTGATTCTAAAGAAATTCAAGCAACCGCTTTAAACTCTCAAACGGCGCGACCAAAAGTACCCGATGACGCCCATGAACCGTCATTAACGGATCAACGAGATCTTCAACCGCGATCGATCAGGCAGGAAGTTCCCAACCTGGGTAGCAATTCCCATTCTGCTAATGATCATGACGATGCCCCGTCAGATCATCAACGTTCTGAAAAGGTCGAATCAACAGATTGGTCAACGAAGACTGAAAGTAAATCGCATGACTTTTCAACACCCCCAGCAGTCACGTCAAATGACTCAACGCCAGCATCTTCAGCTGCTAACCACGCTCACAAAGGATTGGGGCAGTCTTTGAATGCAATTGTTAAGAATGAAAAAGCGGTTGCACCAGATATTGCCTTGTTTTCAAAAGCACCCAATTCAGCCACTGATGCTGAGAAGCCGAGATCGCCGCGGGTTCCAACGGTTCAACCGTCGCGTTCGTTAACGACAAGAACTTTCAATAATCAGACCAGCAAAATGAATCAGATCGGTTCGGCTAGCCAACCGGTTCCGGCCCGGACGAATGACGCCCAAAAGCATTTGGCTACGACGGTTTCCGATGAGAATGCTGCTGGCTATCATTTTCCGTCCCCCACACTTTTGAGTCAGCCGCAAACGGTTGATGAAGATGCCTTGGATGACTGGATTGAAGGCCAAATTGACACCTTGGATAAAACGCTGGCCGCCTTTAAAGTTGATGCCCAGGTGGTCGACTGGACAAACGGGCCAACGGTTACCCAGTTTCAGGTAAAGCTTGCACTTGGCGTGAAGGTCAGCCGGATTACCAATTTAACCGATGATTTGAAGTTGGCGTTGGCTGCAAAGGATATTCGAATCGAAGCTCCAATTCCTGGAAAATCCACCGTCGGGATCGAAATTCCGAATCCCCATCCGCGACCGGTCCTACTTTCGGAAATTATTTCGGCGCCAAACTTCAAGCAGAATCGGTCGCCTTTAACCACGGCGATGGGGGTTGATTTATCCGGGAATCCGCGGATTGCGGACGTTCGGAAAATGCCCCACGGTTTGATCGCCGGGGCAACTGGTTCGGGAAAAAGTGTGTTCATTAACAGTCTGCTGGTGTCGCTGCTTTATAAGGCGACCCCCGCTGAATTGAAGCTGCTGTTAATTGATCCAAAGGCCGTTGAGTTGGCACCGTATGATGGGATTCCGCATCTTTTGTCACCAGTTATTTCTGATCCAAAGTCTGCATCAGCTGCCCTGCATTGGGTAACTGAAGAAATGGATGAGCGCTACGAAAAATTATCGGCTGCTGGTGTAAAAAATATTGAACAATTCAATCAAAAGGCCAACCAGTCTGGTGAATACGGGTTAAAGATGCCGTATATTCTGGTGATTATCGATGAATTAGCTGATTTGATGATGGTTGCATCCAGTGAAGTTGAGGATTACATAGTCCGAATTACCCAGAAAGCCAGGGCGGCCGGCATTCACTTAATTGTCGCAACCCAGCGTCCAAGTGTCGATATTGTGACCGGTACCATCAAAAATAATATTCCTTCACGGATTGCGTTCATGGTTTCCAGTCAAATTGATTCCAGAACGATTCTTGATAGTGCCGGGGCTGAACGGCTCCTTGGTCGTGGTGACATGCTCTACCTTGGTAATGGCGCTAATCAGCCAGTTCGCCTTCAGGGAGCGTTTGTCACCAATCAAGAGCTTGAAAAGGTCATCGACTTTGTTCGTGAGCAGGGGCATCCCAAATATTTGTTTACCCCGGATTCACTGAAAAAAGCGGCTGATGATCACGAGTCTCAGGACCGATTAGTGCCCCAGGTGATGAAATTTATTGCTCAAGAAGACATAATTTCTACTTCAAAGCTACAACGGGTATTTTCAATCGGGTATAATAGAGCTGCAAACATTATTGACAGTTTGCAGGATCGAAATTTGATTTCCGAACAACGGGGGTCTAAACCGCGGACGGTCTACTATCATTCCGGCGATGATTCCGGCGACGAATCAGAGGACGCCAAAGAGTGAAAATCTAAAATTGATTGGATAGGTAGGATGTAATATGAACTCAGAAACGGTATATCATTTTGTAGGTATTAAGGGAACAGGTATGAGTGCAATGGCGTTAATTCTTCATGACCGGGGTGAAAAGGTTCAAGGGTCCGACATTGAGCAGTATACATTTACTCAACGAGGATTGGAGAAGGCAGGCATCAAGATTCTGCCATTTGATCCCGCCAACATTCATGAAGGCTTGACGGTGATTGCCGGTAATTCGTTTACCGATGATCATCCAGAAATTAAGAAGGCCCGTGAAATGGGCTTGACGGTGTACCGTTATCATGAATTTCTCGGAAAAATGATTAAGGGCAAGACTAGCATTGGGGTTTCAGGGGCTCATGGTAAAACCAGCACGACCGGTCTTTTGTCACATGTTTTGTCAGGGATTGCCCCGACTGATTTTCTAATTGGTGACGGCAGTGGCCAGGGGGTTCCAAACGCCCGGTTCTTTGTTTATGAAGCCGATGAGTACCGGCGGCATTTTTTGGCAACTGAACCCGATTATGCGATTATGACCAACATTGATTTTGATCATCCAGATTACTATAAGAGCATTGACGATGTGCAGGATGCCTTTCAGACGTTTGCCAACCAGACCAAGAAAGGAATCTTTGCTTGGGGGGATGACAAGCGGTTACGTCAATTGAAGGCCAAGGTGCCAATTTATTATTATGGTCTTAAGGATACCGACGATTTTCAAGCGTTCGATGTCAAGCGGACCACCAAGGGTTCAAGCTTTCACGTTAAGTTTAAGGGCCAGGATCTTGGTGAATTTTCGGTGCCGTTGTTTGGGGAGCATAACATCTTTAATTCGTTGGCTGTTATTGCCGTTGCTTACTCGGAAGATGTGGATCTTGATGAGATTCGCAAGGAGTTGAAAACCTTTGATGGTGTCAAACGCCGGTTCTCCGAGCGTAAAATTTCCGGGATGACGATTATTGATGATTACGCTCATCATCCAACCGAAATTAAGGCAACCATTGATGCTGCCCGTCAGGAATATCCAAACAAGAAAATTGCCGTGGTTTTTCAGCCCCATACGTTCAGTCGAACAATTGCGTTAATGGATGACTTTGCGAAAAGTTTGAATCTGGCTGATGAAGTGTTCTTAACGTCAATTTATAGTTCGCCGCGAGAAAGTTCTGGTAAGGTATCCAGTGAAGATCTTTCCAAGAAGATCACCAAGGGTGGGCGCATCCTATCTGCCGACAATATGTCGCCACTGCTCGATTATGATAATGACGTGATCATTTTCATGGGTGCCGGTGACATTCAAAAGTATGAAAAAACGTATGAAGATTTACTGAGTCATTTAAGCAAAAATAATAATTAAGAATTTATAGCGAAAGCCATTAATCGAGATATTTTGCTTGATTAATGGCTTTTGTTTGATAAGATTATCTAGTAAGAGATGGATAAATTCCGCAAGCTATTTGGGAAAATGACCTCGGATAGTGTTTCGAAAGAAGGAGCGAAATTAATGAACAATTATTCAAATGAACAGAGTGAACGGCGGATTGTTAATAACGCCGCAGGCTTGAACGCTTTTCTAACCAAGATGTACGGTTGGATGAGCCTCGCAGTTTTGGTTTCGGCTGCAACTGCCTTTCTGACGTACTCAACGGTTTCACGACAAACCTTAGCCGGCGGTGGCATGTGGATCGCTTTAATCGTGTGGTTTATTCTCCCGTTTGTTGTATCACTGCAGTCCCTTAAGCGGCCGTCATTAGCATTTGGCGCGTTAATGGTTTATGCAATTTTAAGCGGCTATGTCTTTACCGCAATTGCATACCGTTATACCGGGGCATCGATTGCGGCTGCGTTTGTTTCCGCATCGGCAATCTTTATTACCATGACGGTTTTTGGGTTAGTTACGAGGAAAAATCTTGATAAGATTGGTCGGCAGGCAACCGCTGCCTTGATTGCCCTTATCATTGCGATGGTGATCAATTGGTTCCTGCATAGTTCAATGATTGCGTTTGTCTTTTCAATCATTGCGGTGGTCATCTTCACGCTGTTAACCGCTTATGATACCCAGAAGATGAAAGAAATGTACAATCAGGCTGGAAGTACTGGTCAGGTTTCTGTCAATGGGCTTGCGGTTTTCGGGGCTCTTCAGCTTTATCTGGACTTCGTTAACCTGTTCTTACAGTTACTTCAAATTTTTGGAATGAGTGATGATCGTTAATCACCATGTTGGTTAGAAGCCGGGGAAAAGTTCCCCGGTTTTTTCGTGTTAATCATGGCTAAATTAGCGGTTGTTCATGGTGAATTTTCCGGTGTCAAGGCCTTATTATTGCGCCTTTCGAGTGGTAAAATTAGCATAAGCGTTTATTTTGCGAGGAGAATTTAATGACTAAAAAATTATTATTAATCGATGGAAACAGCATTGCGTTTAAAGCCTTTTATGCGTTGTATAATTCGCTGGAACGGTTCACTAACAGTTCTGGGTTGCATACCTCGGCTATTTTTGGGTTTAACCGGATGCTTGACAAAGTGTTGGCAGCCGAAAATCCGACTGATGTGTTGGTTGCATTTGACGCGGGAAAAACCACATTCCGAACAAAGATGTTCTCTGATTATAAAGGGAATCGGGCCAAGACGCCAACGGAACTATCTGAGCAGTTTCCATTTATTCGGGAATTGGTTAAGGCTCGCGGAATCAAGTCATATGAGCTTGCAGACTACGAAGCTGACGACATTATCGGCACCTTAGCCAGGGAAGCCGAAAATAAGGGCGATTATCAGGTCGTGATTGTGACGGGGGATCGGGATCTCACCCAGTTGACCTCTGATAAGACCACCGTTCAGGTTTCCAAAAAAGGGGTCACCGAATTAGAAACTTATACCCCTGAACATGTGAAGGAAAAGTTGGGAGTCACGCCTTCTCAGATTATCGATATCAAGGGCTTAATGGGCGATAATTCTGATAACTACCCGGGAGTTGAAAAGGTTGGCGAAAAGACGGCCATGAAGTTAATTGGCCAGTTTGGTTCAATTGAAAATATTTACCAACAGATCGATGACGTTTCCGGCAAAAAGTTAAAGGAACATCTTTTGGCTGACAAAGATAAAGCTGAGCGGGGCAAGACATTGGCCACGATTAAGCGTGATGCGCCGATCACCATATCCCTTAACGATTTATCGTATCAGGGTGACGATTTGGATGCCCTAACTGATTTTTATGAACGGATGGGATTTAAGTCATTTTTGGCCAATCTCGGTGTTGAATCGACCCAGGCGGACAAAATTGAATCCATTTCATATCAAACACTGACTGCCAAAAACGCCGCTGACTTGAACCAATTTAAGGACGAAGTCACCTTTTATCTGGAAATGAGTGACGAAAATTATCACACCGCTGATCTTTGCGGCTTTGTTTTGGGACGGAATGACAAGTGGTATGTGACAAATAATATCGACCTGTTAAATTCTGAGCCAGTAAAGTCGCTGTTAACCAGTGACGTGATTAAGAAGAACGTTTTTGATGCCAAACGGACCTATGTTGGTTTGAATCGGGTTGGCATCACCTTAGCCAATGTTGATTTCGATATGCTGCTGGTTTCTTATTTGCTTAACACAACTAATAACAGTAACGATGTTGGTACCGTTGCTAAACTTCACGGCTTTAGCAATATTAAAACCGATGAAGAAGTCTATGGTAAGGGCGCCAAGCGATCAATTGATCCCAAATCACCGGTATTTCTCGACCATATCGTTCACAAGGCAAAAGCCATTGATGCTCTTCATGATGAGATGTTTAAGCAACTTGACGATCACAATCAAACCGATTTGTACCGGAATATTGAAATCAAAATTGCCTTTGTCCTGGCAAAGATGGAAATTGCCGGCATTAAGGTAAACCCAGAAACCCTTGAACAGATGGGGAGTAAGTTTAAAGAACGCTTGGCAGAAATTGAGCAAACTATTTTCAATGAGGCCGGTGAAAAATTTAACATCGGGTCACCGAAACAGTTGGGCCAAATTTTATTTAAAAAGATGAAGTTACCGGTTCTCAAGAAAACAAAAACGGGATATTCAACATCGGTGGACGTTCTTGAAAAGTTGGCACCTGATGCCCCAATCGTTCAAAACGTCTTGAATTATCGCCAAATTTCTAAGCTGCAATCGACCTATATTGATGGCTTATTGAAAGTCATTCATAAAGATGACTCCAAGGTTCATACCAGATATTTACAAACCCTGACCCAGACCGGCCGGCTGTCGTCGGTTGATCCGAACTTGCAAAATATTCCGGTTCGATCTGAAGAGGGTCGCCTGATTCGGCAAGCATTTGTGCCCTCGCATGATGACTGGCTGATTTGGTCATCCGACTATTCGCAAATCGAATTGCGGGTGCTGGCTTCCATCACTGGCGATGCCAATATGCAGGAAGCCTTCCGGGAAGGCGAAGATATTCACGCAACAACTGCCCGGAGAATATTTGGATTGTCATCGAATACAGAAGTTACCGGCGATTTGAGACGGCAGGCCAAGGCGGTTAACTTTGGAATTGTGTATGGGATTAGTGATTACGGACTGGCCAATAACACCGGAATTTCCCGAAAGCAGGCCCATCAGTTTATCACCCGGTACTTTGAAGAGTATCCCGGCGTGAAAAAATACATGGACGATATCGTGAAATTCGCCAAGGACAACGGTTACGTTGAAACAATTGCCCATCGGCGGCGTTACTTACCGGATATTCATTCCCGCAACTTCAACTTACGGTCGTTTGCTGAACGGACTGCCATGAACACCCCAATTCAGGGTAGTGCTGCTGATATTATTAAAATTGCCATGATCAATATGGATCAAGCATTGGCGGGATTTAAAACCCGGATGCTTTTACAAGTTCACGATGAATTGATCTTTGAAGTTCCCAGTGATGAACTTGAAACTGTCAAAAATTTGATTCCAAAAGTTATGGATTCAGCGATTAAGCTGCATGTCCCGTTAAAAGTTGAAAGCCACTATGGCAAAACGTGGTACGATGCCAAATAATTTTAAATATTTTTAGGAGGATGCTATGCCCGAATTACCTGAAGTTGAAACGGTCCGCCGCGGGCTCACCGAACTGGTCGCTGGTAGTCAAGTGACATCGGTGGATGTCCTTTACCCCAAAATGGTTAATTTGCCGCCAGAAGACTTTGCGGCCGCCCTTAAAGACCGGACAATTGAACAAATTGATCGGCGGGGCAAGTATCTGTTCTTGCGGATGTCGGGTCACCAAACAATCGTCTCCCATCTGCGGATGGAGGGCAATTATGACGTGCAGCCTGAGGGCACGCCGCTCACCAAGCACACGCACATTGTGTTTCACCTGGCAGACGGCCGGCAGTTACGATACAACGACTCACGCAAGTTTGGCCGAATGACGCTCGTTGAAACCGGCCAGGAAATGACGGTTGCCGGATTAAAAACAATCGGCCCTGAACCAACTGAATCTGATTTAACGTTGGATTATATGAAAAAAATCTTTAGTAAGAGTCGCAAGGTGATCAAACCGTTTTTGCTGGATCAAAGCAAAATTGCCGGGTTGGGCAATATTTACGCTGATGAGGTGCTATGGTTAAGTAAAATCAATCCAAAACAGCCGGTAAATACCCTGTCACTGTCAGAACTGAAAACGCTACGCAAAAATATCATTCATGAAATTCAGATCGCAATTGCTGGCCATGGCACGACGGTTCACTCATACTCAACCGCTTATGGGGAAGCCGGCCAGTTTCAAAATCACTTGAACGTTTATGGCCGCCAAGGTGAGCCGTGCTTACGATGCGGAACTCCGATCAAAAAGATTAAGCTGGCCCAGCGAGGAACGCATTTCTGCCCGAAATGTCAAGTACTTCACGGTGATCGCCATGAGTAAAATTATTGGTTTGACAGGCGGAATTGCGACCGGTAAATCCGCTGTTAGTCAGTATTTGGCGGCCAAGCAAATTCCAATTATCGATGCAGATAAAGTCGCTCATCAGGTGCAGCAGCCTGGGCAAGCAGGGTTGGCAGCAATTGTCAGGGCATTTGGCAAGGCAGTTTTAACTTCTGATGGGAGCTTAGACCGCAAACGGCTTGGACAGTTGGTATTCGGTCATCCAGAACGATTAAATCAGCTTGTTTCGGTCATGGACCCGTATATCAGAGAAACCATTTTAAACCAGTTGGCGCGCTACCACGACCACAAACTGGTTGTTATTGACGCCCCAACCCTGTTTGAAAACGGCTATACCTATTTAGCGGCTGAAATCATGGTGGTCTATTGTGACCCAGTAACCCAGATGAAGCGACTGATGAAGCGTAATCATTTGACGATTGCCCAAGCGGCTGCCAGAATGAAGAGTCAGTGGCCATTGCAGACAAAATGCGATTTGGCTGATACAATTATTTATAATTCAGGAAGTTTGGCACATACAAACGAACAAATTGATAAGTGGTTAGAAAATGAAATGGAATAATCGAGGTGAAATCCATGCAATGCCCTCATTGTGGTTATAACGGGTCAAAGGTTGTTGATAGTCGGCCAACTGACGACGGCCGGGTTATCCGGCGGCGGCGGGAATGTGAACACTGTGGATTTCGATTCACAACTTTTGAGCGGGTTGAAGCAACGCCCCTGCTGGTTATTAAGAAAAACGGCAATCGTGAAGAATTCAACCGGGAGAAGATTCTCAAAGGGGTGGTTCGGTCGGCCGAAAAACGGCCCGTATCGATGAACGCCATCACAGATTTAGTGGATCGGGTTGAAAACAAGGTCCGTTCTGCCGGTGACAACGAAGTGACGAGTCGCCAAATCGGCGAATACGTCATGGAAGAGCTGGTCAATCTGGATGAAATTGCTTACATCCGGTTCGCCAGCGTATACCGGCAATTTAAAGATATGTCTGTATTTTATGAAGAATTAAAAGAAATTATGGAGAAGGATAAGAAAAAGAATGCCAAGCATCCGGAGGAGAAGTAATGTTAAATTCGGAAAATAAATTGACCCCCGATTCAAAGTACATTCTTTTGAATAGTAGTGCGAACAGGAGCTTGGATCACAGTGTTCTGACTAACTTGTACCTGCCAATTATTGGTCGGGGAGCCCTCGAGCTGTATGAGTTGCTGTGGAGTCTTAGTATCAACGACCATAATCGGTTGATCCTGCACAAGCACTATGAACTCCAAAGTATGCTGGACGTTGGCAGCGATAAGTTATTGCGGTACCGCCGAAAACTTGAGGGTGTCAATTTATTGAAGACATTTATCTCCTTAACTTCTGCAGATAGTTATGTTTATGAATTAAAGGTCCCGTGCAGCGCATCGGAATTTTTAAAAACCGACATCCTCTCAATTTTGTTATTGGGGAAGGTTGGCGAAGAGACTTATAATCAGATTGTCGCCCGGCTATTTCTGCCAAAGCCAGACGTGGGTAGAGTTAAAGACGTTTCGGCGTCGTTGTTGGACGTTTTTCAGGTACCAAGTAGTGATCTTAAGTCGTTACCCGGCTCGGTTAACGAGGCCAAGCGGACGATCAGCAACCGGCAAAATTTGGCTGACGTTTCTCGTCTTACACCACGGGCACATGATTTTGATTTCGACCTGTTGCTGGACATTCTTGACAATTCCTACGTTGATTTAACAAGTGTCAAAGCAGCGTCGGATCTCATTATGTCCGAGTATGAGCTTTACGGCATCGATGAATTAAAGATGGCCGACTTTATTAAGCGAGCGACTAATCTGAATACCAACAAATTAATTCAGCGAAACCTGAAGTTTATTATTAATCGGGATTACACGCAGCCTGACGTTACTGATCGGCTTCAGGCACCTCAAAATACGCAATCGGCAACTGAAACTGGCAAGCAGGCTGATTCATTGCCCAAAGACCGCGAACTTCAAGAAGTCATTGACATTGCTAAAAACAATGCGCCGATAGCGCTGCTGAAACAAATTAAGGATCAACGTCACGGAATGGTCACTGAGGGTGAACAGCGGGCCGTTCGCGATTTAGTGGCCCGGGGGATTTTCCCAACGGAAGTCATTAACATGTTAATTTATTATTTATTGGCTGATGATCAACATTCAACTCTCAATAAGAACTTGATGGCGACCATTGCCGATGATTGGGCGCAACACCATGTGGCGACGGCTGAAGACGCGATTTCTCAGCTTCAAGAGCGGGTTAAAAAGCAGGAAGCGGCCCGTACTAAACGTCAGAATCGCCGCTACTCCGGTGGTCGTGGCCAAATCAAGGAAACCCTTCCGGATTGGGCCAAGGCCGACCAACCCGGTTCCGCGACGTCTAAGAAGGCCGCTGCTCAATCAACTAATAAGAAGAAATCCAAGGCCCAACAAGCCCTTGAGCACAAGCGGGTAGACGAAGCTTTAGCCCGTTTACGGCAGAAAAAAGAGGATCAGTGAGGTGAAAAAGGATGGAACCGGTTAGTAAGTATGTGAAGCAATTTTTGAAAGATCGCAGCATTAACGGCAAGGGGGCTCACGAGAGTTATAAGCAGGCCGTTGATCAGATTAAATCCGATCCGGAAATCGTTCAATTTGTCAAGGATCACCAGTCGCAGCTTGCAAGTGATGCCGTGCTGCGCTCCATTCCCAAGCTGCGAGAATACCTGATTGTTCGCGATGATTTAAAAAGCGATAAGCAGCCGTTCGCGCCTGGCTATATTCCCCAGCTGGTTGTCAGCGACCATATGATTGAAATTTCTTACGCGCCGTCTCCTGAAACCATTGCCAAGCAGAAATCCGAACAGCTTGCCCGGCGTGTCACGACCATTTCAATGCCTAAAGACATTCGCAATGCATCCCTTCAGAATTTTGACCAGTCCGACCAACAACGATACGATGCCTTTGGTCGAGTGGTTCTCTTTACTGACGACTATGTTAAACGCCAGCAATTTGAACCCGGGTATTATATTTATGGGCCGTTTGGGGTAGGCAAAACGTATTTGTTGGGCGCGTTGGCCAATGATTTGGCTGATCACAATGTTTTGACCACACTCGTTCATTTTCCAAGCTTTGAAAGTGAAATGAAAGCGTCTATTTCAGACAATAGTTATCTTGAAAAGATTGACGCTGTTAAAAAATCCCAGATTTTGATGTTGGATGATATTGGTGCCGGAACGCTGTCTTCTTGGGTTCGTGACGAGGTTCTCGGCGTCATTTTGGAATACCGGATGCAACAGCAACTGCCGATGTTCTTCAGCTCCAATTTATCTATGGATCAGCTGGAAACAGAATGGCTGGCCCATAACAATCGTGGGGATGAAGAACCGCTGAAAGCCAAACGACTAATGCAGCGAATTCGTTTCCTGTCCAGAGAAGTTGAAATGGCTGGTAAAAATCGGCGACCAATGTAAATTTTCACTTTCGGATTGACAACTATGAAAATCAATTCTATACTTAAAACCAATGAATCAAGGAGACATGACAATCACTTCTCATCGCAGGGAGGACGGCCACTAACTGGAAGGCTGTCCGTTTAGAAAATGATTGTTACCACTCCTTGAAATGGACTGCGGAAAATGCGATTCCGGTTGGTACCGTTAGCAACCACATGAGTGCTTTTTGGGGGATCCTCTCAAAAGGTGAAATGGGTGGAACCGCGCTAATTGCGTCCCTAGTGTACAACTCGTACACTAGGGATTTTTTTGTGGTCCTGGAAAATATAAAGGAGTTAATAGATATGGCAAAACTTTCATTTGAGTTTCCCGATGGCAGCGTCAAAGAATTTGACGATGGCGTTACGGCAGAAGACATTGCAAAGTCAATTGCAATCAGTTTAGGAAAAAAGGCGGTTGCCGGCAAGGTTGACGGCAAGTTTGTCAATAAAAACGAACCGTTACATAAGGGCGGTAAGATTGAAATCGTGACTGGCGATTCTGCCGATGGTCTCAGTGTTTTAAGAGAAACTGCCGCCCAGATTTTAAAGGCAGCGATTGCGGCAGACTTCAAGAATATCTACTTTGGGGAAAGCGCTGCTGATGAAGATGGCTTCTTCGTTGACACTGATAAAGCAGATACCCAGATCAGCGTGGACCAGTTGGGGGATCTGTCAAAATCAATGGAAAAGTTGATTAAGCAGGACCTGCCAATTAACGTGACATTTTTGAGCAAGGCTGATGCGCTTGCATTGGTTAAGGGCGATCCTTACCAAACCGAATTGGTCAATGAAAAGGACGCTAACGACAAGGTTAAGTTCTTTGAAATTGGTGATTTTAAGTCAGTTGCTGAAGGTGCTGTTTTGCCATCAACCGGTAAAGTTAAGATCTTCAAGCTGTTGTCAGTTGCCGGGGCATATTGGCAGGGTAAGTCGTCAAACCCAATGTTGCAACGGATTTACGCAACGGCCTTCAACAAGCAGTCCGAATTGGACGAAGACCTTAAGAAGCGCCAGGAGGCTCATGAACGTGACCACCGGGTAATTGGAAATCAGTTGGACCTGTTCTTTGTTGATCCAAAGGTCGGTGCCGGATTACCTTACTGGATGCCAAACGGAGCCACGATTCGCCGGACCATTGAACGCTACATTGTTGACAAGGAAGTCGCTAACGGCTATGAACACGTTTATACCCCCGTTTTGGCCAACCTTGACCTTTACAAACAGTCCGGTCACTGGGATCACTACCGTGAGGACATGTTCCCACCAATGGATATGGGGGATGGCGAACAGCTTGAATTACGGCCGATGAATTGCCCAAGTCATATTCAGATTTACAATCACCACATTCGTTCATATCGTGAATTACCGCTGCGAATTGCTGAACTCGGCATGATGCACCGTTATGAAAAGTCTGGGGCCCTGAGTGGCTTGCAACGGGTTCGGGAAATGACCTTGAACGATGGTCATACATTTGTTGCCCTTGACCAAATTCAAGAAGAATTCAAGAACATTTTGAACTTAATGGTCGATGTTTATCATGATTTTGATATCAACGATTATACATTCCGTTTGAGCTATCGAGACCCTGAGAACACCGAAAAATATTTCGACGATGATGAAATGTGGAACCGCGCTCAAACCATGTTGAAGGGTGCCATGGATGAAATGGGCCTGGATTACACTGAAGCTGAAGGTGAAGCCGCCTTCTATGGTCCAAAGTTGGATGTTCAAACCAAGACTGCTTTGGGCAATGAAGAAACGTTGTCAACTATTCAGCTGGACTTCATGCTTCCCGACCGATTTGATCTGCACTACGTTGGTGAAGATGGCAAGCAGCATCGCCCAGTCATGATTCACCGTGGTTTGGTTTCGACAATGGAACGATTTGTGGCTTACCTGACTGAAATTTACAAGGGAGCGTTCCCAACATGGTTGGCCCCACACCAAGTTAAAATTATCCCGGTTTCACAGGATAAGCATGGCGATTACGCTAAGCAGATCAATGACCAACTGCGTAAGTTGAAGATCCGCTCCTCAGTTGAAACCCGCGGTGAGAAGATGGGCTACTTGATTCGGGATGCCCAAACCCACAAGATTCCATACACGTTGGTTGTGGGTGATGAAGAAGTCAACGGCAAGAGTGTTTCGGTTCGTCGTTATGGCGAACAGGATACTCAATCTGAATCGTTGGATGCCTTTGTTGATGAGATTCAAAAGGATATTGCCTCATACTCCCGTAACGATTAATTTGGATAAGAAAGCGATTGTTGACACGTTTGATAATCGATGATATGATATTGAAGTTGACATGAAAGCAGAAGCAACCCGCTTCTCGCCTTAGTGAAGCTATTCGCTGGGCATGATATCGAGTAAGAACCTGTTCGATAGGTTCTTTAATGATGGCGGGTGCAGTTTGTACCCGCCATCTTTCTGCTTGTTCAAATTATTTGGAGGTGAAGCACCATAGCTAAAGATATGATGGTTAATGATGGAATCCGAGCACGTGAGGTTCGTTTAATCGGGCCCAATGGTGATCAATTAGGTGTGAAATCTAAGAACGAGGCGCTTAAATTAGCTGAAGACGCTGAACTCGACTTAGTACTTGTTGCACCAAAAGCAAAGCCACCAGTTGCCAAGATTCTTGATTATGGGAAGTACCGGTTTGAACTTCAAAAGAAGGAACGGGAATCCCGTAAGAAACAAAAAGTCATCAGTGTCAAAGAAGTTCGTCTGAGTCCAACAATTGATGTTAACGATTTTAATACCAAATTGAAGAACGCCAAGAAGTTTTTGGCAAAGGGCGAAAAGGTTCGAGTTTCAATTCGGTTTAAGGGACGTGCCATTACACATAAGGAAATTGGTCGAAACGTTCTCGAAAGAATGGCTAAGGAAACTGACGATGTTGCAGTTGTCACCCAACGGCCAAAAATGGACGGTAGAAGCATGTTCTTAATGCTATCGCCTAAGGAACCCGATAAAAAATAATTTTTAAAATTTTGAGGAGGATTTTTACCAATGCCTAAACAAAAAACCAACCGTGCTGCAGCAAAACGTTTCAAGAAGACTGCTAACGGCGGAATTAAGAGTGCCCATGCATATACAAGTCACCGTTTTCACGGCAAGACAAAGAAACAGCGTCGCCAACTTCGTGGTACACATATGATGGATCACACTAATCTTAAGACTTACACTAAGTTACTTTCCAAGTAATTTTTGTAATTCGACGCGACTAGATTAATTAAATTGATATTTATCATAGGAGGAATTCAACATGCCACGAGTAAAAGGTGGAACAGTTACACACGCACGTCGTAAACGTGTATTGAAATTAGCAAAGGGTTATCGCGGCGGCAAGTCACGCTTGTTTAAGACTGCTAAAGACCAAGTAATGAAGTCACAGGTTTATGCTTTCCGTGACCGTCGTAACAACAAAGGGAACTTCCGGAAACTCTGGATTGCCCGGATCAACGCTGCTGCTCGCTTGAATGATTTAAGCTACAGCAAATTAATGCACGGTCTTAAATTAGCCAACATTGATATGAACCGGAAGATGTTAGCTGACTTAGCCGTTAACGATGCTGATGCATTCAAAGCATTAACTGACGAAGCTAAAAAAGCTCTTAAGTAATTTTGATGTGCTAAAATAACTTTCACCGATGCTTTTTGGTGGAAGTTTTTTTAAATAAAAAAACCAATACCTAAGGAGGAGCATATGTTGTCAAAATTTAAACCAACGTGGATGATTGAAAGCATTTTTAGTATCACGCCTCAATTCCTGTTGGAAAATCATATCAACTGTGTTCTAACCGATTTAGACAACACGTTAATTCCTTGGAATTCAAAGAAGGGCTCAGAAGAATTACGGTCCTGGCTTCACGAAACGCGAAAGTACGGGGTTAAGGTTATCGTTGTGTCAAATAATAGTCACCGACGAATTCACAAAGCGGTTAAGGACTATCAGCTGCCAATTGTTCCGCGAGCGATGAAGCCGCTCACGATTGGGATCCGGCACGCAATTAAAGAATTCGGTCTTAAAAAGCAAAATACGGTGATGGTTGGCGACCAACTTTTAACCGATGTGGTTGCCGCCAATAGCTGTCGAGTCCGTAGTATTTTAGTAAAACCACTTGTGAATAATGATGCGTGGAACACCACGATTAACCGGATGATGGAAAAGGTTATTTGGAATAAATTAATCAAAAAATATCCTAATTTACATTGGGAATAGGAGGAGAGTATGTCAGAAACTGATATTATTGTTGATGGGCAGGTTGTTCATTGTGTGGGGTGTGGCGCCAAGGTTCAAACGGTTAACAAAGCCGAGTTGGGGTACACGCCAAAGTCGGCATTGGAGAAGGGCTTACAGAATGGTGAAGTTTATTGTCAACGGTGTTTTCGACTTCGTCACTATAATGAAATTGCCCCCGTCAGCTTATCTGACGATGACTTTCTGAAATTACTGACCAGTATTTCGGCAACTGATTCATTAATACTGTACGTGGTTGATATTTTTGATGTGAATGGTAGCATGATTCCTGGGTTACATCGCTTTGTTGGCGACAATCCGGTTATTTTAGTGGGAAATAAGCTAGATGTGCTGCCGAAGTCGCTTAAGAAGCGTAAAGTTCGTGATTGGTTGCGTCAACAGGCCAACGCTGTCGGCATTCGGCCAATTGATGTCGAACTTATTTCAGCAAAGACAAATTACGATGTGGATCACTTATTAGATCAGATCGAAAAGTATCGCAATGGTAAGGACGTTTACGTCGTTGGGGTGACCAACGTTGGTAAATCAACCCTGATCAACGGAATTATTCGCCAATCAACCGGAATCAAGGAATTGATTACCACGTCCCGCTTTCCTGGGACAACCCTTGATCGAATTGATATTCCGCTGGATGATGGCCATTCGTTAGTTGACACGCCCGGGATTATTCAGCCTGAGCAGATGGCTCATCATCTAGTTGGCAAGGAATTAAATCTAGTTACCCCTCAAAAGACAATCAAACCAAAGGGTTACCAGTTGAATCCGGCCCAAACGCTTTTCTTCGCGGGAGTTGCCCGTTTTGATTACGTGACCGGTGATGATCGCGAAGGGTTCACAGTTTATGCTGAAAATAACCTGTACCTTCACCGGACGAAACTTGAGAACGCCGATAGTTTCTATGCCGATCATCTGGGCGGATTACTAAATCCACCAAGTGAGGAACGAAAAGCTGATTTTCCGGCTTTAGAACGTCACGAATTTAAAACCACCCAAAAAAGCGACGTTGTCCTTGAAGGCTTGGGATGGGTGACCGTTCCGGCTGGGGTGGTTGTTGCCGGGTGGGCACCAAAAGGGGTTGCTGTTTTACTCAGACCCGCAATGATTTAAAAATGAAGAGGTATTTATGGAATTAACAGGAAAGCAAAAACGATTTTTACGCGCATCAGCTAACCGGATGCGGCCAATTTTTGAGATTGGTAAAAACGGTTTATCAAAGGTTTGGCTTGATGAGATTAGTAAAGCTCTGGATAGTCGCGAACTGATTAAAGTTAATATTCTTCAAAACGCGTCGGTCACTCCCAGTGACGTTGCGGAATTTGTTATGAGCCGTAGTGACATTACGGTTGTCCAGAAGTTAGGTAAGACAGTGGTTTTATTTAAGCAGTCTTCTAACGAGGATAATCGGGCGTTGTCATCACAAGTTTTTTCAATCTAAAGTAGTTTCGAGGTATCTGAACATGGTGAATGTCAGTCGGACAGTCCAAATTCTTCCAAAAACAAAGGTTATCTCTACCCATAAACGTAAACGGGTTGGTATTCTTGGCGGAACGTTTAATCCGGTCCACAATGGTCATTTGATCATTGCTGATCAGGTTTGCAGTCAATTAGGTCTCGACCAGGTTTATTTTATGCCGGATGCCAATCCGCCCCACGTTGATCAAAAATTGGCGATTGATTCGCGCGATCGCGTTGCCATGGTGAACGCTGCCATTTATGGCAACCCAAAGTTCGCCATTGAGATGACCGAGATTTTTCGGGGCGGTGTCAGTTATTCTTACGATACGATGCTGGAATTAACTCGGCGACATCCTGAAAATCAATATTATTTTATTATTGGCGGCGATATGGTGAGCTATTTGCCGAAGTGGCACCGAATAGACGACCTGGTCAAGCTGGTGTCGTTTGTCGGCGTTAAACGCGACGGGTACACGCCAGCGTCAAAATATCCTATAATTTGGGTAGACGTTCCCTACATCGATATTTCGTCAACCCTAATCAGATCCAAAATTCGACAGCATCAATCCATTCGTTATTTAGTCCCGGATGCTGTTTTGAAATATATAAAGGAGCATCATCTTTATGAAAGATAAGCAGTTAACGTACCATGAACAAATTGTGCCATTTTCACGAGCAGAACTGGTCGAAAAGCTTCGCGAGGCTTTAAGTGATAGCCGCTTTTCCCACGTGTTACGAGTGGAACAGACAGCCATAGAGTTGGCGGGGTTAAACCACGTTGATCCCGAACGGGCCAGCATCGCCGGCTTAGTCCATGATTACGCCAAACAGCGGCCAGATGAGGACTTTATTGCCGCGATCAAGCAATATCATTTGGACCCGATTCTGTTAGATTATGGCAACGCAATTTGGCATGGTGTCGTTGGTTGGTTATTCGTAAAGAATGAACTGGGAATTAATGATATTGAGGTATTGAACGCCGTGCGTTACCATACGGTCGGCCACCAATATATGACGCCGTTGGAACAGATTGTTTACATGGCCGATTATATTGAACCTGCCCGTGACTTTCCGGGGATCGACGAAGCAAGACGGGTGACAAAGGCCAATTTACAAGAAGGCGTGGCGTTTCAAACCAAGCAGACGCTTTCGTATTTAGTACAGCATAATAAGCCGGTCTTTCCGCAGACCATTTTGACCTATAATAGTTGGGTTCCTCAATTTGATTTGAAATAAGGAGTAAGTATGGATAGTAAAGAAATTTCAGAAATTGTTGTTCGAGCCGCCGATAGTAAGCGGGCTCATGATATTGTTGTTCTGGACATGGAAAAAGTGAGCCTGATGGCTGATTATTTCGTGATTGCTGATGCTAATTCTAATCGGCAGGTTAAGGCGATTGCTGACGAAATTGTCGACCAGGTTCAGGCAAGTGACGTTCACGTTTATAGTGTGTCCGGTAAGGAAACGGCTAACTGGATTTTGATTGATTTGGGCGACGTTGTGGTTCACGTGTTCCAAAAGGACACCCGTGATTTTTACAATCTTGAAAAATTGTGGTCAGATGCGCCATTGGTCAACATTGCGTCATGGGTTGAAGCATGATTTACCATGAATTTGCCAAGTTCTACGACGATCTTTTCGATGATACTTTGTATGATCGGTGGTTAACCTACACGATTGAGCGGACATCACCGAACGATCGCGTTTTGGATCTTGCCTGTGGAACTGGAAAGTTGGCGGTTCGCCTCGCAGATCGTGGCTATTCAGTTACCGGGGCGGATCTTTCGGAAGATATGTTAACGATGGCTGATCAATTGGCGCAGCAAGCCAATGTTCAGATGTCGTTTTTTCAGGTTGACATGCGTGATTTGGGGATTTTGGGCGACTATGACGCGATCACGTGTTTTGACGATTCACTGTGTTATTTGGAGACCCCGGCAGATCTGGCCCAGACGTTTTCTGAGGTATCCAACCATTTAGCAGGCGGCGGTACATTCTTGTTTGACGTTATTAGCCCGTATCAAACGGATCAGGTTTACCCCGGGTACATGTATAACTTTCAAGATGATGATCGGGCCTTTATGTGGACCAGTTACGCTGGCGACACAATCCCTCACACCGTTGAACATGAGCTCAGCTTTTTCTTGTATAACGCCGGAAAGGATGCTTATGATGTGTATCATGAGCTTCATCATGAGCGCACCTATCCAGTTGAAACTTATTTAAAGCAATTGAAGGATGTCGGCTTTGAAAATGTTCGAGTAACGACTGATTTTGGGGCCGCCGACTATCAACCAAATGTCAAACGGTGGTTCTTTGAGGCCAAAAAGGAGTCTTGATAAGGTGTTATCCGCAGTGGGGATCGTTTCTGAATATAATCCATTTCATAATGGGCATCGCTATCAGTTAGAAAGGGCCAAAGCAATCACTGGTGCGGACGTGGTGATTGCGATTATGAGTGGCAACTGGCTGCAGCGCGGCGAGCCGGCCGTTTATGATAAATGGCAACGGGCCCGCTCAGCGCTTCTAAGCGGGGTTGACTTGGTGATTGAGCTGCCTTTTTACGCGGCCGTTCAGCCGTCACACTTATTTTCAGCCGGTGCGGTTCGACTAGCTGCCGCCATAAAGTGCCAGTGGTTAGCATTCGGGGCTGAAAACCCAACGATGAATTATCAGGAGCTGATCGATAATCAACCACGGCATGACCCATCGTTTAAGCAATTTGACCGCCCCTATGCCTCAATTTTTCAGGATTACCTCTACGAAAAAACCGGAATCCGATTGAATCAACCAAACGATATCTTGGCTTTCGGTTACGCCAATGCGAATCATCAGCTGGGATCTCCCTTACAGTTAATGCCAATTCAACGGGTTGGGGGAGCTCATAACGATAACGAATTGACGGCTGGAAACGTAACGAGTGCATCTTCGATCCGGACGGCGATTAAAGCGGGGCCAGTTTCTTCACTGAAGCACTTCGTCCCGACGGCATCATGGGAAATGATTTCTACTAATCAACCGGTTTTTGCCGAACGTTTTTGGCCGATGTTGCGCTTTGAGTTAATTGAAGCGCCAATTAGTCAGCTTCAAAAGATTTACCAGATGACCGAGGGTATTGAGTATCGCCTGAAACAAGCAGCAATCTCGGCAGCCACGCTTTCAGATTTTTTACATTTAGTGAAAACAAAGCGGTATACTTACACTAGAATTCAGCGGCTGTGCAGTTACGTGTTGATGCATGCGGTCACTTCTGATATGCAGGTCACCCCGCAATATATTCGGCCGCTGGGCTTCACTGAAGTGGGTCGTAGATACCTGAACCAGGTGAAGGGCGACCTTAGCTTACCGGTGATTTCTAAGGTTAATCAGGATGTTGTGACTGATTATCTGAATATGGATTTTAAATCCGGGATGTTGATGGAGATGGTAACCGGCGCTCATCAAGATTTTTATAGACATCCAATTATTCTTGAAAAATAGCTTTGATCCTATCAAGGAAAACACCTTGACAAGCGTTTTTGTTGCCGGTATAATGAATTTTGTTGCATTGGAGGAATTACATTGAAATGGTATTTTAAGGATTTGCAAAAGTACTCCGATACAGATCCATTTACGTTTAATGAGCGCCTCGCCATTAAGGATGAGCTGCTCAAACGTTATGCAGATCAGGTGATTGACGCAACTGATTTTCAAATCGACGGGACGGCCTTTGCGGATCGTGGGGACGTCATTATTGATACCCACATTGTTGGTAAGTTGGTTGTACCATCTTCAAGGTCATTGGCGCCCGTTGAGTTGCCATTAGACTTCTCGATTGAGGAATACTATGTTCCTTCAAAGGCCGCCGAATCCAGATATGATAAGGACGATGTTGTTTTCATTCTGGGTGAGGAAGATGAAGTTGATATTCGTTCAGCAGTGATTGACAACGTGATTCTGCACATTCCGATGCACATTCTGTCTCCTGAAGAAAAAGCCGGCAAAGAAATGCCAAGCGGTCACGATTGGGAAGTCCTTTCGGTTGATGACTATGAAAATCAGAAGGCAGAGTTAAAAACAGTTGATCCACGTCTAGCAAAGTTAAAGAACTTTTTTAAAGATCAAGGCTCTAATTAGCTGGACTTAAAAATTCACTAGTGGATATTTTTAGGTAAGAGGAGGGATAATTATGGCAACACCAGCACGGAGAACTTCAAAAGCAAGAAAGCGGATGCGTCGCGGACACATTAAGTTGCAGACTCCTAACTTGAGTCTCGACCCAAAGACCGGCGAATATACATTACCACATCACGTATCATTATCTGGAATGTACAAGGGCCGCAAGGTTTTAAAAAACAAGTAATTTAAAAAACAATTTAGAACGCCATGGATTCTAAATTGTTTTTTTGTGCCTCCATTTTAGCTCATGAGGGTGTATAAAAAAGATGGTTGACAATTTTCACTGCCAGCCATCTTTTTAGTTCTGGATTGATTAATTACTTGGTGAAATCAACAACCATTCGGCCAACGATCTTGTTAGCTTTCATTTCATCAATGATATCATTGACTTCGTCGAGACGCCGAGTCTGAACGATTGGTTTAACCTTGCCTTCTGCACCGAACTGGAAGGTTTCCTTCAAGTCCTGACGAGTTCCAACAAGGGAACCAGCAACCTGAATACCATCCAAAACAGTCTTGTCAATGTTCAGGGCCATATCTCCCTTAGGAAGGGCAACGGCAACTAAACGGCCGTCTGGACGGAGAGCATTAACAGAAGTTGTGAAGGCATCGGTCGTAACCGCTGTAATTTGAGCGTTATGAACCCCGCCAACCTTCTTTTGAATCTGTTCGGCAACGTCGGGATCATGCCGGTTGATGGTGATATCAGCACCGTTTTCCTTGGCGGCGTTTAACTTGTCAGGATTGCCATCAACGGCAATGACATGGGCACCAAAGACGTTGTGCGCATATTGAACGGCTAAGTTACCCAAACCACCGGCACCAACAACTTCAACCCATTGGCCTGGACGCGTGCGGCCAACCTTTAAAGCTTTGTACATGGTGACGCCCGCACAGGTTAATGATGTTGCTTCAACTGGGTCGAGACCTTCAGGGACCTTAACGGCATAATCAGCGGGAACGATGACCTGTTCAGCCATGGCACCGTCAACCGTGAATCCAGAATTCTGAACGTTTCGGCAAAGGGTTTCGCGACCAGTTGTACAATATTCACAATGGCCACAGCCACGGTAGAACCAAGCGATTGATACCCGGTCGCCTAATTTCAGATTTGTGACATCATCTGCAACTTGGATGACCTTGCCAACGCCTTCATGACCAATAATTCGGCCGGGAACCTTACCAAAATCACCCGCAGCAACGTGAAGATCTGTGTGACATAATCCACAATATTCAACTTTTACAAGGGCTTCACCTTGATGAATTGGGCGTAACTGAACATCTTTAATGTCGACGTATCCGTCAACGGGATCTCTTACAACAGCTGCTTTCATCTTAAAAATCATCCTTTTTGTAATATATTTTCAAACAAGTTCATTATAAGCACGAAGCCTGTTTATTACAAGTGAAAAATTACACAAAAATAAAAAATGTGAAAACCTTTTTCAATACTTAAGTTTCTATCGTTTTATGAAAGAACTACACTAATTTTCCCATAACTATGGTAAAATGAGAAATATGTTAAAATGTTTTGAGGCATAATAATAAACAAATTAAGATAATTTATAGGAGAGCTGATTATTTATGAGTCGAATTTTGATAATTGAGGACGAAAAGAATTTGGCGCGGTTCGTCGAATTGGAACTAAAACATGAGGGATACGACACTCAGGTTGAACTCAACGGACGGACTGGTTTACAGGCCGCATTGGATGATAATTTTGGTGTGATTTTACTTGATTTAATGTTGCCTGAATTAAACGGAATGGAAGTTGCCCGGCGGCTTCGCGAAAAGAAGAATACTCCGATTATCATGATGACGGCTCGGGATTCTGTGATTGACCGAGTTTCTGGGTTCGATCATGGTGCCGACGATTACATTGTGAAGCCATTTGCAATTGAAGAGTTACTTGCTCGAATTCGGGCACTCTTACGGCGGATTCAAATTGAAAATGACCAGCAAAAGAGTAGTAAAAAATCGGTCACTTTTAAGGACTTAACCATTGAAAAGGAAAGCCGGATTGTTCGCCGGGGCGATGAAGTAATCAACCTGACGAAGCGGGAATACGAACTGTTACTCACGTTAATGGAGAACGTCGACGTTGTGTTGGCTCGGGACGTGCTTTTAACCAAAGTTTGGGGCTACGATTCCGAAGTTGAAACCAACGTTGTGGATGTTTATATTCGTTATCTGCGTAACAAGATTGATCGTCCCGGCGAAAACAGCTACATTCAGACAGTCAGAGGAACCGGGTATGTGATGCGGTCATGAAATTATTCGATTACAAATCTAAGAAACGCAGGGTTTCATTAAAGTGGAAATGGGCTTTTTTCACGTCAATTGGCGTTTTGGCTATTGTGATCGTTTTTTCTGTGCTGTTATTTAATCGGTTTACCAATGTTTTGCTTCAACAGGAGCGAATCCACATTGATGATACACTTTCAACGGTTTCTTCGCGGTTGGGAAATTATTCGTCACCCCTGAGGAAGGGGGATGTTGAAAAATATTTACGACCCGAGTTATCCAGCGAAGTCACTGGCAGTAATGACAACAATATTTATTCTGATTCGTTGATTGTCAATCTTTCGCGAGACAACATTTTGGTTAACGTTTACGACTTGAAGGGCCATCGACTTTTCGAATCCCGAAAGAACGCGGTCAAATTTAAGACGGCAGCCAAGCGAAAGATCGAGACAACCAAAATTAGTGGTAAGGATGCTTTAGTGGGGATTGAACCGCTATCCTCCAAGAAGAACGGTTCATTAATTGGCTATGTGCAGGTCACCGATAAGCTTGGGAGCTATCACTCGACTTCCAGGAAATTATTGGTTATCTTAATTATTCTGGTTCTGATTGCCGTTTTAAGTGCGATGATCATGGGTTACTTATTGGTTGCCGAGTTGTTACGCCCAATCAATGAAATTCAGGCAACAATCAATAAAGTGAAAACCGATCCTGATTCCGATGCCCGCGTGCCTGACCTTAAAAGTCATGATGAATTGGCTGATTTGGCCGATCTATTGAATGGCATGCTTGATCAAACGCAACGTTATATTGATCAGCAACAGCAGTTTGTCGAAGATGTCTCGCACGAGTTGCGAACACCAGTGGCAGTTATTCAGGGCCATATTGATATGCTCCTGCGATGGGGCAAGGATGACCCTGAGGTTTTGGAAGAGTCACTGAAGGCATCGTTGCAAGAAACCAAGCGGATGAAGAGCTTGGTTTCAGAAATGCTGGATCTGTCCCGTGCTGAACAAATTGAACTGAACTATGGTGAGGAAATCACCAATGTCAGTGAGGTCTTCAATCAGGTTTATAACGATTTCAAAATGATTCATCCGGACTTCACATTCACGGTTGATGATGACACAAATGATGATATCTACGTTAAGATATATCGTAATCATCTCGAACAAGTTCTGGTCATTTTGCTGGATAATGCGATCAAGTATTCTGAAAAACGCAAGGAAGTTCATTTGTCGCTATCAACGTCAATGGCAACCGTCAATATTGCGATTCAAGATTTCGGCCAGGGAATTTCTCAAGAAGACATGGCAAAAGTGTTTAATCGGTTTTATCGAGTTGACAAGGCCCGTAGCCGTGACAAGGGCGGTAATGGTTTGGGATTATCAATTGCCCATCGGCTGGTTGAAGCCTATCACGGCAACATTACGGTTGAAAGTTCACTGGGGTATGGCTCGATTTTTCAAGTTAATCTACCGATTATGCAACATATGCCTCAGGAAGATGATGACCAGCCTAATGACCAATCTGATGACCATTTAAGCGATGGCCATCCAAGTGATGATTCACCAACGCCGAAATCATGATACTAAAAAGGGAACTTCGAATTTGAAGTTCCCTTTTTAGCTGCAGTGTTGTTAAACAGCTTTTTAATGATGGCGGTGCTGCTTGCCGGCATTGCGGCCCCGGTTATGTTTAGTTGATTGATTCTTGGGCTTTGGCGACTCGTTTTCTGGTACCTGTTTCTTAGGATCATTTTCGGCGAATTTTTGCGGATTCCGTTGTTGGCCGGCATTGCGCTGCTTGCCAGCATTTCGTTGTCGGTTGCGGTGATCAATGGTTCGACTAGCTTGCTTCTGCGGATCAGCAGTCGGTTGGCTTGGCATTAAATCTTCAACGGTTACCGGTTTTTTATCCGCCATTTCAGCGGCAATGTTCTTTCGAATCCTTGGCCGGTACATATTGATGATCAAAGTCTGAACACAGGCGAATAGTCCGCCGATGAAGAAGTAAATTCCCAGTCCTGCCGGTGCCGAAATGGTAAACAGTAGAATCATCACTGGACTCATCAGCATCATGGCCCCCATTTGTTTCTTTTGCGCTGCTGGGGTGCCAAGAAGTGAAATATATCCTTGAAGAAGATAGGACAAAAATGAAAGCACGGCAAGCAGCCAACTGGATTGGCCCAACTGGATGCCCATGAAGACGGTATGGGAAAGTTCGGGCGAATACCGAATTGCGGCATACAGGGCGGTAAAGACCGGCATCTGAATCAGCAATGGCAAACAGCCAATGCCGCCGGTCATTGAAATCCCGTTTTGACGGTATAGGGCCATCATCGCTTGACTTGCGGCAGTTTGTTCTTCAGTCGTCTTGGCTGCCTTCTGGCGCTTCTGCAGTTCGCGCATTTGTGGGCGAATCATTTGCATGCGTTCCTGTTGAATGGTGGAACTTTTCAGCTGACGAACCATGATTGGCAATAGGAGCATCCGAACCAGAACGGTCAAGACAACAATTGCCCAGCCATAACTGCCGACAATTTGCGCAATTGCTTCCATAATGGACTGCGCCGGTCTTGCCAGATAATCATAGACGACCCCGTAAGGCTTGCCGGATTTGGTTGTCTGGACACAACCACTGAGGAGTAACGCTAATGAGGATAGTAACCCCAGCGTTCCAATATGCTTAAGTTTTTTCATCAAATAAGACCTTTCTTGTTTAATCCATAGACATTCTAAATCTTACTCGAAACCGCCCAAGTTTTCAATTTAATCTTGATTAAGTTTCCTAATATTTTACCTTAAACCCTTTTAGCGGTGAATTCGTTATATAATGAGACTCGACAGCGTTAATTTTAGCGTAAGGGGTTGGCGGTTTTTTTATTTGACCAATAAAACGCGTCAGTTGATCGTCGTCGCCCTGGGCGATGATTTTCACTGAGCCGTCGGGTTCGTTTTTAACCCACCCGGAAATGGCCAGCTGATTGGCAATTTGGATAGTGGCCCAACGAAAGCCAACCCCTTGAACGATGCCGGTGACGACGATCGCCAGTGTTTTGGTGCTACTTATATTCACAGATATCACCTCGTCAATTTTTATAAGTAAGGAAGACATGTATGCAAAATATTACTTCAAATCAAAATAATCGGGTTAAAGAATGGCGAAAAATGCAAACCAAAAAGGGCCGCGTAAAAGCCGGTAAGTACGTCATCGAGGGCTGGCACATTGTTGACGAAGCAATTCGTCATGACAAGCCCCTTGACGCAGTCATGGTGACCGACGCAAATTACCTTGATGAACTCAATATCGATTCTACTACGACGGAAACCTATTTGATAACCCCTGAAGTTGCCAAGCATATTTCCGCAACGGAAACCCCCCAAGGCGTCTTTGCCGTTCTCAAAACGGATGATTACCATGAATCGATTCCAGAAAAACTGGGTGGTTCTTGGCTTCTGTTGGATAATATTCAGGATCCCGGAAATATTGGGACGATGGTGAGAACCGCTGACGCTGCGGGCATGAACGGGGTTATCTTTGGCAAGGGGTCGGCCGATATCTATAATCCAAAGGTGGTTCGCTCGATGCAGGGAAGCCAATTTCATCTTCGCCTGTATTCAGGCGATTTAGCTGAGTGGCTGACAGCTTTTTCCAAGCACAACGTGCCCATTTATGGGACGGAACTGAATCCCCAGGCCATTCCATACAGTTCAGCTGCGCCCACCAAGCAATTTGCCCTCATTGTTGGAAACGAAGGCAACGGCGTTTCAAGCGAATTGCTTGCCAAAACCGATCAGAACTTATACATTCCCATGAAGGGTGAGGCAGAATCACTAAACGTTGCCGTGGCAACCGGGATCGTTATTTTTCATTTTGTTAACTAATGGTCAATTTTGTTGATATTTGGGCGAATATCTAGTATGATGTCTTGTAATAAAGGGCAAAGGGGTACAATATGCGCAAAGATGAATGGAAAAATGATTCTGAATACGTTCAACTAGTTGGAGATTTACTGGCAAACCCAACCGTTCAAAAAATGGCGAACTATAAGCAACACCATCATTCTACCAGATTGGAACACTCTTTAGCTGTGTCTTTTGACAGTTATCGAATTGCTAAGCGCCGAAACTTGGACTATCGAGCAGTTGCACGTGCAGGGCTTCTCCATGATCTATTCTTCTATGATTGGCGCACAACCAAGTTTGACCTTGGCTCGCATGCGTTTATTCACCCACGGGTTGCACTTAGAAATGCAGAAAAAATCACAACCTTGTCACCCGTTGAGAAGGATATTATTTTGAAGCATATGTGGGGGTTAACGCTTGCCCGGCCCAAATACGAAGAAAGTGTGATCGTGTCGTTAGTTGATGACTACGAAGCCGTGCGGGAATTTATGAATCCGTTTCGGACAAAGGTTAAGAGTCGTCTTGAACGGATGGTTACCACGAAATAATCATTATTAAGAGATTGAAGAGATACCTAATATTAGGAGGGAAGTTTATGAAAGAAAGTATTGGATTACGAGAACAAGTCGATTACTTCCTGTGTCCTAAATTTGAAAAAACCTTTTCATTTTTGGGGAAGAAGTGGAACGGATTAATTATTGACGTGTTATTGCAGGAGGGGGCTCTCCGTTTTCGGGAGGTTGCTCGTCAAATTCCTAAGTGTAGTGACCGCGTGCTGGTTGAACGACTGCGGGAACTTGAAGAAGACGGGGTTGTCGTTCGAAAGGAATATCCGGATTCTTCGTTGATCGAATATTCATTAACCCAGCAGGGAAAAGAATTAGCCCCAATCATGCATGAAATTCATTCATGGTCTGAAAAATGGTATCCAAATGCTGAAAGATAGCTTGACCATTTTTTTATTTTAGATTATCATTCATTAAGTAAATGCGTTTGAGAAAAAAGTAGTAGGCTATTGGCTTGTTCAGAGACGTCGCGGCTGGTGAGAGTGACGGAAGCTGACAGTGCGAATTCATTTTTCGAGCAGAAAATGGGAGTTAAGCATCACAAAAATTTTCCGGTGATCACCGTTAATGATTCTTAAGTGTGTCATTTTTTATAAAATGATAAATTAGGGTGGTACCGCGAAGCTTCGTCCCTGGGTGGGCGAAGCTTTTTTTGTGCCTTGATTTACATAATTTGGGTTGTTTGAAGAACGCATCTTAAATCAAAATGTGGAGGAATAATATGTCGTTACGTGATCAATTAACAGAAATTAAGCAAAAGGGATTAGCCGATATCGATTCGACGACTGATCTGAAGAAACTCAACGAGATTCGGGTTCATTTATTGGGAAAGAAGGGCCCGATTACTGCAGCCCTTCGTGGCATTAAGGATCTTCCCGTTGACGAACGGCCTGAAGTTGGGAGCTATGCCAATAAAATTCGCGATGCAATTACTCAGGCGGTCGCCGATCATCGTGAAAATCTGGAGAATGCGGTCCTAAATAAGCAGTTAGCTGCTGAAACCATTGACGTGACCCTACCAGGAAAACCCGTTGCTCAGGGGCAGCCCCATGTGATCCAACAGATTATTGATGAATTTGTCGATCTCTTCCTTGGGATGGGCTATCAAGTTCTCCAGGGTCCAGAAGTTGAATCCGATAAGTATAATTTTGAGATGATGAACTTACCCAAAAATCATCCTGCCCGGGATATGCAGGATACCTTTTACTTGAGCAGTGAGTATTTGATGCGGTCACAGACCTCACCAATGCAGGCTCGAGCACTTGAAAAACATGACTTTTCAAAGGGACCGTTGAAAATGATTTCACCAGGGATTGTGTACCGCCGCGATACTGATGATCCGACCCATTCTCATCAATTTCATCAAGTTGAAGGCTTAGTCATTGACCGGCACATCACCATGGCTGATTTAAAGGGCACATTGATCACAATGGCTCAAAAGATTTTTGGCGATAAATTTGATATTCGTTTACGGCCTAGCTACTTTCCATTTACCGAACCATCAGTGGAAGTTGACGTGACCTGTTTTAATTGTATGGGTAAAGGCTGTGACGTATGTAAACACACCGGATGGATTGAAGTCCTTGGTGCCGGAATGGTTCATCCAAACGTTCTCGAAATGGCCGGTGTCGATTCTAAAGTATACGGTGGGTTTGCCTTCGGCGTCGGCCCAGACCGGTTTGCAATGTTGAAGTACGGGGTTGATGATATCCGGGACTTCTATTTAGATGACGTTCGGTTCCTTGATCAATTTGATAAGAGGGGTATTTAAAGAATGAGACTAGCATACAGTTGGCTTAAAAAGTACTTGGACCTTGATATGCCGGCCAAGGACCTGGCAGAAAAAATTGAGCGGACCGCCGTTGAAGTTGATTCGGTGACCCGTGGAGATAACGGTCTGAAGAAGATCGTGATCGGCCACATTTTATCGATGACGACCCATCCCGATTCAGATCATTTACACATCTGTTCAGTGGATGTTGGTGAAGATCAACCACTGCAAATTGTTTGCGGGGCGCCCAATGTTGCCGCGGGGCAAAAAGTGATCGTTGCTTTGCCAAATTCTCGAATTGGTGGCAATGTCAAAATCAAACGTTCTAAAATGCGCGGTGTCGAATCCGAGGGGATGATCTGTGCCCTTGATGAAATCGGGTTTAGCAAGGATGTCGTTCCAAAGGAATGGGCTGACGGCATTTATGTATTCGATGACGATGTGCCGGTTGGCGAACCGGTATACCACTATTTAGGAATGGACGATCCGATCATTGACTTGGATGTGACCCCTAACCGTGGTGACATGCTGAGCATTTTGGGAACCGTGCATGAATTAGCCGCTATTTACAATCAGCATCCAGAAATTAAAGCCCCGGTTGTCAACGAGGATCCCTCGCTTCGGGCTAACGATGAAATTCATGCAACTGCAGATCACCAGCTCGCCAAAACGTATAAATTGCGGGTAATTAAGGGTGTCAAAATTGCCCCAAGTCCGGCTTGGCTTCAGATCACCTTATGGAATGCCGGCGTTCGCCCAATTAACAACGTGGTTGACGTTACCAATTATATTTTGATGAAGTATGGGCAACCACTACATTCATTTGATCAGGATAAGATTGATGGTGATATTACCGTCCGTTTGGCTAACCAAGGTGAAAAGATCACCACGCTAGATGAAGAAGAGCGGGAGTTATCCACTGAGGATATGGTGATTGCCGATCAGAAACAGCCGATTGCAATTGCCGGGGTCATGGGTGGATTTAACACCCAAATTGATGACAACACAAAAGACGTTGTGTTGGAGTCCGCCATTTTCGATTCATTCCACATTCGTAAAACCGCCCAGCGCCACGTTCTTCACTCAGAGGCTTCCCAGCGCTTTGAGCGGGGAATTAACCCGGACACGGTTGAAGCGGCGGTCAATGAGGCTGCTAACATGATTCAACAGCTTGCTGGCGGCCATATTGCTCAGGGAATCGTGACGGCAAGCGAGTATCATCCGGAATTACCGACCATTTTTATCACGGCTGAACGTACCAACCACGTGTTGGGAACGGATCTGAGTTTAGAGGATATCAAGCAAATTTTCGATCGCCTTGGTTTTTCAAGTGAATCGGTCAAAGATGGGCTAAACGTCACAATTCCGGCTCGCCGTTGGGACATTCATATCGAGGCCGATCTGTTCGAAGAGGTGGCCCGAATATACGGATATGACAACTTACCGGCAACCTTGCCAACTGGCCGGCAAACCATTGGGACACTGACACCCACTCAAAAAATTCAACGCGCATCCCGCCAGATTCTTGAAGGATTGGGTCTCACGCAGGCAATTTCATATTCATTAACCACCGAGGCCAAAGCCAGCATGTTTTTGATGCGGGACAGTAAGCTGACTAAACTGATGTCACCAATGACGCAGGATCATTCAACGTTGCGGATGAATATTTTAAGCGGTTTGCTCGACGATGTCGCATACAATCATGCCCACAAGGTCGATGACGTTGCCTTATATGAAACTGGCCGGGTCTTTTACAAGGACAGTGATGATCAGGTTCGTCCAGAAGAAGTTGAACATATTGCGGGCGTTTTAACCGGTAATTTAACCGATCCTTCTTGGAATAACCACGTTTCACCAGTTGATTTCTATCAGTTAAAGGGCATTGTTGATCAGTTTATTACGAATCTTGGTGTTAATGGTGCAATCACGTATACGTCAACCGATCGTTATCCCGAAATGCACCCAGGCAGAACCGCTGATATTGCGGTTCACGGCCATTACGTTGGCTTTATTGGCCAGGTTCATCCAAAGATTGCCAAGCAATTTAAGATTAAACAAACCTACGCCTTTGAACTGAATATGCAAACGCTGATTGATTTGCCAAAGACCGACGATCAGTACCAGGCCATTTCCAAATACCCATCTGTTAAACGGGACATTTCCTTATTAGTTGACACTTCGGTTTCAAATGACCAGGTTGTTGAATTGATGAACAAACGTGGCGGCGCATTCCTTCACGATATTCAGTTGTTTGATGTTTATGAAGGCAAGAACGTCCCTAATGGAAAGAAATCAATGGCTTACTCACTCGTTTATGTCAATCCGCGGGAAACGCTTAAGGATGAAGTTGTCACAGCGGCTTTTGAAAAGGTTAAAAAACACTTAACTGATGAACTAAATGCGGAAATTCGTTAATTTCGAATTTATAATAAAGACGGACGATAGGAGGAGCTTTCCATGAGTGACAACTCAAATCAACGGGCCCCTAAACCCAACCGTAGCTTAGGGCGAAAAATTATAATTTCCGTTATTTCCATTTTAGTGTTATTGGCCGTGGCAATTGGCCTTCTTGGATATCATTACTTCCAAGAAGCGCTCAAGCCAATGAACCCGCAGAACACGAATGTGACGCAGGTTCACATCCCATTGGGAGCGTCAAACAAGCAAATCGGATCGATTCTGCAAAACAAGAAAATTGTGAGAAGCGGGATGGTTTTTGATTACTACGTTAAATCCAACAACATGAGCGATTTTCGGGCTGGATACTATCAATTAAAGCCGTCAATGGCACTCAAAACCATTGCCAAGCGGCTTCAACGGGGTGGTTCCGATCAGCCAATTCAGAGTACCAAGGGAAAAGTGTTGGTACGCGAAGGCGCTAATATTGATCAGATCGCCACTCAAGTTCAGGCGACAACTGATTTTTCCAAGCAGGACTTTATCAACGTCATGAAGGACAAAGCCTTCATGGCACGATTAAGGGCCGCGTATCCAGAATTATTAACGTCAGCCATGAAGGCTAAGGATGTTCGGTACCGGCTCGAAGGTTATTTGTACCCTGCAACTTATGAAGTTAAGAAGAACACGTCTCTAAAGAGTCTTGTTAACCAAATGGTTGCTAAAACCAATCAGATGATGACGCCTTACTATAAACAAATTAAGAAATCGAAAATGACAATGCAGGAGTTTATGACCTTGGCGTCGTTAATCGAACGTGAAGGCGTCAACCAAACGGACCGCCGTAAAATGGCAGGCGTCCTGCTAAACCGCATTGATATCAGCATGCCGTTACAGTCTGATGTTGCCGTTTTGTATGCCATTCATCGAAACAACAAGGCCCTCACCACTAAGGATTTGCAGAATGATTCGCCTTACAATTTGTATAAATACGCGGGATACGGCCCCGGACCATTTGACAGTCCAAGCATTAGCTCTGTTAAAGCGGTCCTGCATCCATTAGCCCGCTCGAAAAATTATTTGTATTTCGTTGCAAATACCAAGACCAAAAAAGTCTATTACTCACAGACTTACGAGCAGCATCAGCAGCAGATTGACAGACACGCTTCAAATAATTAAATTATTTAATGTGAAGGGACCCATTATTCATGAATGAGCCTAACAAACGGCCAATTGTGATTGGCGTGACCGGCGGATCCGGCAGCGGAAAGACGACTGTTAGTCGGAAAATTTTCGATGAGTTGTCCGCCTATTCAATCATGATTTTGCAGCAGGATTCTTACTATAATGATCAGGCCGATATGACCATGGCGCAACGGGATGCCGTTAACTACGATCATCCCATGGCCTTTGACTATGATTTGTTAATCAAGCAGTTGAAACAGCTATTAGCTTATCAGACGATTAAAAAACCGGTTTATGATTACCAGTCTAAAACCCGCAGCAGCAGGACAATTGATCAGCCACCGCGGGAGGTCATTATCTTGGAAGGCATTTTAATACTTGACGATGCCCGATTACGTGATTTAATGGATATTAAAGTCTTCGTGGATACGGATGATGATATTCGATTGATCCGCCGCATTCGCCGTGATATGAATGAACGTGGCCGATCACTTGATAGTGTGATCAACCAGTATTTGTCAACCGTGAAGCCGATGTATCATCAATTCGTTGAACCTACCAAACGGTATGCGGACATTATTGTACCGGAAGGTGGGCAAAATCAGGTTGCGATCGATCTGTTGACGACCAAGGCCCGTTCAATTTTGCGGCGCCGGGGAGGTCATCAAATCGATGACAATCAGGACGCAACGATTTAGATTAATTTATAATAAAGGGGAATTTTCAGATGGCAGAACAAGAATCATATCCAATGACCGAGGAAGGTCGGGACAAATTAAAAGCCGAATTGGAAGACTTAAAGGTTAACCAACGGCCAAAAGTTGTTGATCGAATTAAGATCGCGCGCAGTTACGGTGATTTATCCGAAAACTCAGAGTACGAATCAGCTAAGGATGAGCAGAGTATGCTTGAAAGTCGGATTACGACGATTGAACACATGCTCCAATACGCGCAAATTATCGATTCCAATGCGACCGATAAGGATGAAATTAGCGTTGGCAAATCAGTGACTTTTAAAGAGCTTCCGGATGAAGAACCTGAAACTTACAAAATTGTCGGTGCCGCTGAAGCTGACCCGATGTCTGGAAAAATTTCTAATGATTCACCGATTGCAAAGGGCTTATTAGGTCACCGTTTAAACGAAGAAGTAACCATTAAGATTCCAGCCGGCGACATGCAGGTGAAAATTTTAAAGGTTGAATAACCGTCATTGACAGCATATTTGTCGGCCGGGCCAGAGACTTAGTGAAAGGCTAAGTTCCTGGCCCGTTTGCTCTTTCTTTGTTAATTTCACAAACGATGATATAATATGATGTAAGCGAATTCACTGAAAACTTTTGAGGAGCGTGCGATAATCATGAAAATTAACATTAGCGATTCAGCAAGCAAATGGTTCCAAGATGAAATGGGGCTTTCGGACGGTACCGGCGTTCGTTTCTATGGCAAAGTTTATGGGAAAACGCCCGTTCACGACGGATTCTCGCTCGCATTAACTCGTGATGACCATCCTGAGGAAGTTTATACCGAAACGGATACGGATGGGGTTAAATACTTTGTTGATGAGGGTGACGAATGGTTCTTCAAGGGCTATGATTTAACCGTCGATTTTGATCCGAAGAAGGATCCTAATAACGTTCTGTACAGTTACCAAGAAAATGGTGAGTTATAGAGAGTATTTACACCTAATAAAATAGCCTGGAACCAACCGTGAAGTGAACCCTGCAAGTTGGACACTT
>NZ_AZFZ01000230.1 GCF_001435895.1 Lentilactobacillus parafarraginis DSM 18390 = JCM 14109
TAGTGTTGCACTTAAAGTGTAAATTCAAGATACTTAAATCTCTATTCTCGTTAATTGAGCATGTTAACGTGGATCTAGTCATACTAGATAGGATTGATTCGATAATTAAAAGTTATGCACTTAAAGTTAAAGATCAGCCTACAAATGAGGTAGAAACATTCTTAATTAAATACCTAAGTGATCCTGATCACTTTGAAAAACTAAATACCCCTATGAAAAATCTAACAGAGTTTAATGCATGGCCTGAGAAGGTACTCTTATCCAACACTTTGAATTTAGGTAAAATTCAAAAAAATATAAACTCCTCAATTGTCAAGTTAAGTGCAACACTAA
>NZ_AZFZ01000231.1 GCF_001435895.1 Lentilactobacillus parafarraginis DSM 18390 = JCM 14109
TAAGCGCCATCTGGCAGTTGATATCAATGGCTTTCCGCAGGCCATTCACATGACGCGAGCGAACGTCTCTGATCGAGACGGGGCCAGTGCAATGATCGCTTTACATGCCATGCATTTACGCCAGGTTCAAAATGTCTTAGTTGATGGTGGTTATTCAGGCGTTAATTTTCAGCTCGATGTAGCCAGTAATTTAAACGCAACCGTGCAGGTTGCGAAGCGCAATGAGTTGCATCGATTCGAAGTCATGCCCCAACGTTGGGTAGTCGAACGATCTTTTAGTTGGCTAGAGAATTGTCGGCGACTTTGGAAAAATTGTGAGCGTCAATTAA
>NZ_AZFZ01000232.1 GCF_001435895.1 Lentilactobacillus parafarraginis DSM 18390 = JCM 14109
ACCAGCTAAAGGAGCGTTCAATTATCCAGCGTTGTGGCAACACTTCAAATTTATGTAACTCATTTCGTTTGGCGACTTGGGTGGTCGCTTTTAAATTAAGCTGGACATCCATGGCGAAATTGCGGCCACTGTAACCACCATCAACCAATACGCTTCGAACCCGGCGTAAGTTTTCGGCGTTTAAGGCTAACATGGCACTGGCACCGTCACGGTCAGAGACATTGGCCCGCGTTAAATGAATGGCTTGCGGAAAGCCATTCATATCCACTGCTAGATGCCGCTTAATTCCGGAAATTTTCTTACCGGCATCATAGCC
>NZ_AZFZ01000233.1 GCF_001435895.1 Lentilactobacillus parafarraginis DSM 18390 = JCM 14109
ACTATCAGATAAGTCGTCATGATAAACAAGATACGATTTTAAAAAGCCAGATCTTGGAAATTTGGAAAAATAATTATAAAGCCTATGGGTACCCTCGGATCACAATTGCCATGAGAAGACTTGGTGTAGTCATTGGCCCCAATCGTGTCTACCGATTAATGCAGGAGTTAGGCATTCGATCACTAATGGGGCGGCGTTTTAAGAAGCCAGGCACTCATGTAGATTATTCTCAACGGCCTAACTTGATTAAGAATCATCCAATTGGAACTATCTGGCGTGCTGACATAACCTACCTAGAACTAAGACCAGGCAC
>NZ_AZFZ01000234.1 GCF_001435895.1 Lentilactobacillus parafarraginis DSM 18390 = JCM 14109
AAAACCTACATTTTTAAACTGCCCTTGACATCAACCCCATTGGTCAGTAAGAGTGATTTAATTGTTGCCAGTCGCTGCTTTTCTGTCTGATGATTTGGCGTATCCAAATAGTTATCAAGGTCTTTAAATTCCAATACAGTTCCTTGCGGTTTTTTCTGGGGATCACGATACAAAGCATATTCGGAAGCCTTAACATCTACCTTGCTATTGGGGAAGAGTGCCAAAACTTTTCTGGTGAGATCCTGTGAAGGTAATTGCTTAATAAAACGATTGTAGTCTGTATTACTTGCCAGACTGA
>NZ_AZFZ01000235.1 GCF_001435895.1 Lentilactobacillus parafarraginis DSM 18390 = JCM 14109
GGACGATGCCACCGTCGTCTATCGCAATGGCCATGTCGCGCTGCGCAACGCCAGCTTCGACACGCCGGCCGGCACCATCACGGCGCTGGTGGGCCTGAACGGCAGCGGCAAGTCGACGCTGTTCAAGGCCATCATGGGAATCGTGCGGCTGGCGCGCGGCCAGGTCACCGTGCTCGGCCTGCCGGCGCGCGCCGCGCTGCGCCGCAAGTGGATCGCCTACGTGCCGCAGAGCGAAGAGGTCGATTGGGACTTCCCGCTGCTGGTCGAGGATGTCGTGATGATGGGCCGCTACGGCC
>NZ_AZFZ01000236.1 GCF_001435895.1 Lentilactobacillus parafarraginis DSM 18390 = JCM 14109
GCTAATAAAATTATGATTGACGGTGGTGCAGGCTTAATCAATGTGCCGTTAGATAAGTGGGATCAATGGAACGAACTAATTGCCAATTATTATCTAACTAATGACATGGCTAAAATTAAACGGTGGACATATGACAATGGCATTCAAGGATTACAAATTAGAGCAAACTTAGCGCTTAAATCAGTTAAAGACAAAACTAGTAAAAGAATTCAAAAACAGTTAAAAGATTTTGCGGATCAGAACCCAGAAATCAAGCCCAAAAATGATCCAGAAAATAAAAACGATCGGC
>NZ_AZFZ01000237.1 GCF_001435895.1 Lentilactobacillus parafarraginis DSM 18390 = JCM 14109
ATTATTGCGATATTTGGAGCACTGATGCACACCTTTGTGCAGACAGCCTTCCCTAGTAAGCTTTTTAATTGCCTTTAGGGTCGCTCCGTACTGATCAGTCACTAATCGATGTGGAAGACCATAGGTCTTTAAAAGGCGTTTGAGAAAATGATAGGCCGAGTTAAAGTCACGCTTCTTGCGCAGTTGAAAATCAAGCGTAAGACCTTGATCATCAATGGCACGGTAGAGGTAATTCCATTGACCTTTGATCTTGATATAGGTCTCATCCATACGCCAACTTTT
>NZ_AZFZ01000238.1 GCF_001435895.1 Lentilactobacillus parafarraginis DSM 18390 = JCM 14109
AGGTGTTGCACTTCAATTTTAAATCGAGGAAGTATAATCAGTGTGAAAAAGAAGCCTTAGAGCAAATTTCCCGCGGTAATAAATATCCTTTAATTTATCAGATCTTAGCACAGCTTTATAGGAAGAGTAAATTATATGAAAAAGAAGCTGATATATTGAAGCAAGGAATTCAAGCTCAAATTGATATCCATAACCCTGGAGTTGCAAAACGGGATTTTAAAAGACGACTAGTGAAAGTAAATGAATTAACGCGTTGTGCTAGTTGTGTCACATT
>NZ_AZFZ01000239.1 GCF_001435895.1 Lentilactobacillus parafarraginis DSM 18390 = JCM 14109
AAAAAATCCCGCTGCACAGTAGAAAATCAAGCGATCGGCCGCAGTGCCGGGGGCCTCACGACCAAAATTCATGTCGTCGTTGATGGCCTGGGGAACCCGCTCAAAATGATCCTCACGGGTGGTCAAGTTCACGACAGTCAAGTTGCGCAACCCTTAATCAGTCAGTTAAAAATTGCCGGCGTCAATGTGATTGCGGATAAAGCCTATGGCAGTGAGGCTTTTCGCCAATACTTGGAAGCTGAGGAAGGCACCTATACCATTCCGCCCAAGAG
>NZ_AZFZ01000024.1 GCF_001435895.1 Lentilactobacillus parafarraginis DSM 18390 = JCM 14109
TAATGTGTCAACTTGACAGGGTACAGTACCGCCAGGTTGGTGAAATTAATTCTTGGAAGATAAATCAGTTCATTCTGGTTTTGCGCAGCAGTTCAAGATTTGCGGCAATGATGTCGGCGTTACTTTGATTGAGTTTGTGATAATCCACCAGCTCGGGGTGTTTGAAAACGCTCCGGGTCATCCACGAAGGGACGTTTGTGAACGATGAAAAGATTTCCAGCATCGGCATTGACGACTTTTCCCACCAAGCTCAGCATTGGACGCTTAAATTAGGCTTCAAAAAAAACCGCCAAACGTTGGCGGTTTAACCCTTTATGGTAAGGGATTTGGTAATCATGATCAGAACATTGATTTTTGCTGTTATTATCTATAAACGCTCGGGTCTCATCAACTATTCTCAAATAACTTAGTTCTCATCGTTATTATCCGGAACCCCAGCAACTACTTGAAAGACATCAGATAGCGACATATTCTGATCCGCAAATTTTTTATGCAGAATCAGCTTGCGAAAATCTTCAATTGACATCATTTCCGTTTGCTTAAAGGGCAGTGCAGCCGATCCGTTTGCTCCGATTTGATTCATCCCAGTAATTAAAGTAATCACTAATCCGTCATGGCTATCCAAGCGAACAGTGTAATGCTCATAATACGACGGAATGTTATAGGAACCCGTTAATTCTTCATGATCCTTAAAGTAATTCGTAATAAATGTTTTAAAGGCTGCCGGTGACTTAAGTGCCTCTTTCCAACTTGTTCGATCTTCGTCCATCATTAACGCCCCTTCTCGTAATAACCGTTCCTAGCCATCATTTTACAAGCGGTCAACTAAATATTCTTGTAACTTAGCAGCCATTTGATCATCAGAAAATTCTCTTGCCGTTGTCCATAAGGTCATCACACGTGCTTCACTCGGCGCCTTGATGAAATTTCGTTCCCATTCATCTTGATCGTCGCCGTCACCAAAGGTTCTAATATAGTGGCGCAGGAACTTCAGCTGTTCTACTGCTAAAGGTACGTCATTATAACCATCGTTCTTGTAAAAGTCCCGCCATTTCCCCGCAGGATTGCCTTCTTGAGCAGCCAAAACATCCTTTAGTGTTTGATAGCTTTCATCCGCTAACAAAAACGGCCTTAAGAAATCTTTCTGAACTTTTGCTTCTTTGAATGCCGCGTAAGTCTCAATCAATAGGTTTAGTGCCTTTAATCCTTGAGCCTGATTCATGACACTCAAATAGTAATCATTATAAAGCAGCTCACGGTCATGCCCCTTAAGCTCTAACAGCATTTTCTTGACGTCCGTTAGCAATGCATCCCATTCAGCAAATTTCGGGAATATCATCGTATTAATTTTCTTAAGTTCATCGTCAAACTTAGCAGATCCTGTGAGCCAGCCGGTATCACTCATCTTTGGTGCGGCGGTAATCCAGGCCTTAATAATTCTTCTGATAAGATAGGGGGCAAACTCATCGCCCGCAGTTTCATCCTTATGAACACCATACTGAACAATTGCGTCCCAGTAGCGAGAATACAACCAGACAATGTCTGCTTGATGCTTGTCGTAATAGGTGGAAACATAGTCGGTTAGAATTTCTTGATCTGAACGGGCCTTGTAGTTGGCCAACCATGACTTAGCTACTTCACGAAGGTACAAAATATGGGGTTTAATACTTCCCGTATTAATCAACTCGAGCGTATCCATGTTATGCTGACGAACCTTCATTAATTCGCTGGAGACAAAGCTCGGCCTGTTCGACAACAATCCTAAAAAGTTCGACGCCTGCAAGTCATGAAATGCGACATGATAGTAAATGCCACGGGCCCGATTATGAGGGTTTGGAACATCCAGGACTTGTGAACGGGGATTGTCCAGATGCTGACGACGAGAAACCATTTTTCCGTAACCACTGTCCGCCCAAATCTCAATCACGTCGTCTGGAACTTTCAACAACCCTTTACTGTACATCGCAGTAACTTCACCATAGATATTAATCGCGGTTTTGGCTCCCGGATCAAGCTTTTTCACCATGTCATATTGCTCCTGGATAATTTCGTTAATGACATCAGCTTTTGCTTGATCGGTCCACTCGCGACTATCATCATCTAACCAGAATGGCTTATCGCCCTGCCCCCGAAATCCCAAGCTGTAAATAGTTGCCGTTCCCTTCTGTGACAAGATGGCATCTCGCCACAGTTTTTTGAAGAGCTCTGGATACTTAATGTAAGACGCTTCAAGGTTGGGATAGACCCGGGCGAACATCTGCGCTCCCAAGGGCTCAGCATGGTGTTGCGCAATGACCAACCCAAATTCCTGAGCAGGCTTCCGATAAGTATGCGAATTCACGTCCGTTCCGGGGACAATGACGTTGACCCCTGCCCGAACTGCCGTTTCAAATATCCGATCCCAAACATACGGCTTCGAGTCATGGTCTTTCCATCCCATAATCAGCAATTCATCATTCACAAACCAACCACGATAGGGAACCCGATAATTTGGCAAGTGCAAATCAAAGTTCGTCATTTCAATGACTGGCTTCGGGCTAACTGGCACGTCAAGCCAGTACCAAAAGTCATCAATTCCAAGAACGCTTCTTGAAATCGCAATTGCGCCATACATCACCCCAATTGGCGTTCTGGCGAGGACTTCAACGGTTGTCCCATCTGTTTGTGAAATCTGATAGTCGTCTCCGGCAAGCGTGGATTGCCGATTAAGCCTGAGCAAAATTGTATTATCATCAGCTTGGGTTGACGCTACCCGGTTGATATCTCGCTGCAATATCATCGCAGCATTTTTTAAGACCGGATTCAACGCGTCGCTTGTGACAACCGTTGTTGTTTGAGAAATTCTAAATGGATGTTGAGTCAAATTGATCTTCCTTTCGTTTACAAGCAATTACTAACTACTGCTTTTTCGCGCTCGTTGCTGACGTGCCTTTTTTCCAAACTGTAATTGAATCATAATCAACGCCTGTTAAATCTTCACAAACTTTCTTAGTCTCGGGGTCAACGCTGTCCATACTGCCACCCTTTTGAAGCCGAACCAATTCAGTAGCGAGCACTTTAAATGTCTTCTTGCTTAAATGGAAACGACTAGCAAAGAACAGGGCTAATAAAATCATGAATCCAACCCCACCGGAAACAATGAACAGAATCATATTGGTGGCACTGGCCGGCTGGGTCACTGCACCACTAGTTGACTGACGGAACCCGCCAAAGTCCAGCAAGTAACCAGCAACAACCGATGCCAACCCCTGACTAATCTGATTTACAAACACCATAACGGATGCAAATAAACCAGAACGGTTTTTACCAGTAATCAATGTATCCAAATCTGGAATGAACGGGAAAATATTCCATGGAACAAAGTATAGAATAGCCAATCCAATTTCATAGCAAGTCATCGCAATAATGAGTACAACCATCCATGCACTTGGCTTTGCTAATCCAACGTATGCCCATGACGCACAACTTATGAGAATTAGGGTATAGCCGAACGTATAAACTGCCCGTGGCGTCACTTTCGTAATCAAGTATCCGGCAATAATCGTGACCGGAATTGCGAGAACACTCAAACTTTGAAGGAATCCTGACGTACTTGTCGATTTACCAAGCACAAATACAATGTAGTAAACAAACGTTGTTGAAAAGAGAATTGTTCCAAAGTATGAGCTCAAATAGATCCCCATGTGGATTCTGAAACTCTTAATTCTAAAAGTTGAGAAATAGTTCTTTAGCTCGGCTTTCAAACTGTTGCTGTGGCCCTTGCCACCATTTTCGGTGGCTTGTTCAACGGCAATCTGTTTGGCTTCTTTTTTAGAAACGAAGTGTTCCCAAGTTGTAAAGTAAGTGATGAAGATCAAGAAGAACGTGACCCCGGAAAACATTGCCTGCATAATCAAATAAGGTTCAGGCGATGTCTTAGGGAAGAAACGGAACAATTGAGCAGGAACAAACTGAACAAGCATATTACCAAGCCCGGCAACCGTCATCCGAGTCGTGGACAGCGTTGTCCGTTCGTTGTAGTCCTTGGTCATTTCATTTGGTAAGGTCTCCCAAGGGATTTGTAAGATCGACATGAGAACCGTTGTGATCACATAGGTGATTAGATAGTACAGGAAGCTCATGTGAGCCACCCACATAAAGATCGCAACCAATACAGAAGGTGCGGCGATCAATACAAACAAGTGGCGTCGGCCATACTTACGCCCAAGCTTGTACTTGTAAATCCCATCCGAAAAGTTTCCCATAAACAGTGACGCAATTGCATCGGCAATCCGGCCAACCAAGAATATTGTTGCTCCTTGACCAGCGCTCAATCCACAAAAAGTCGTGTAGAAGAACATGAGCCATGCGCCCACAAGCCCCTGCATTGAGATACTGAAGAAAGAGAAAACCCCAAATCCTAGAGATCGTGTAATCCCAATTTTGCCTCGATGTTGGTAGATCTTTTTGTTCGCATATTCATCCCAGCCATCATGAACTGGCTGAGGTGACTTATTAGTCATTTTTGAATCCATTTTTGCGACACTCCTTTGTTAAGTTTAAATGTTCAGCGTAAATAGCGGACTATTCTGAAATTCTAATATATCAGTGTTTGGGAGCGATTTACCGTAAGCTGTTAATAGTGATCAATAAATAACCGATTGCCGGTAATGTAACTACCATTCGACAATTTCAGACGCGTGGTCAATCCATAACGAACAACTTTTCTGATATGCAGCACACTACCGTACTTATAGAATTTCATTCGATTCTGACGCAAGAACTTGAGACTATGATAACTAAAAATCCCAGAATGGTTGATCACTTTTAACTTTGAGACTTTTGTCGCGAAATAAAGCCGCTTGACAAACTTTGAATTGGTGGTAATGAAGCGACCATTGCTTAATTGGTAACGCCGAAATCCATTTGCTGACTTTGTCACGCTTACCACAATCAAAATCGTATGCTTGGAGACCTTTTTCGCTCTATTTGTTACTTTAAAAGTTGGTTTGCGATATTCATAGAAATGCTCACGGGCAAACACTTTAAACGGTGCCATTCGATTTTTGGCCATTGGGCGATTCGACTTATCAACAGGAACAGAAGATATGCTGCTAGATGAGCTGATTGTTGATGAAGATTGTGCCGGTGTTGCTACTGAAGAAGACGGCGTCGAACTCGATGACGTTGATGATGGTGTCGTTCCTGCTGGAGCCACATTCATAGGCTCTGAAACGCCAATACTAGGATTTGTAGAAATGGGTACTCCAAATAAGTCTTCTGTCGCAACGGCTACATTCAAACCGGTTAGTTCCATCGCCGTTCCCTTCCCTATTAATGGCGAATTATTAGCTATTTTGAGAGCAGCCAGGTCTTCAAATTGGGGATTAGTATCAAGCTGGCCTTTAAACATTGGATCATCTTTTAATGCATTGGCTTCTCCGTCAAGCGGCTTCAAAGGCCCACCAAAGTAATTATTATGGCTGTATGATACCCTTCTACCAACTAATGGATTTAAATCAGGACTATCTTGCGTGCTAAAGAAGTTATTGTTAAAAACAAATGCATGATCTTTTGTATTATTCATTCCTGGAGCACTACCAATAAAAGTCGCCTTAGGATACTGTCGGGTGTTGTAAAAATCATTATTGTAAATATAATGTTTTCCCGAATCGCCAAAAAGATCTACGTAATAAATTCCCGCTTGTCCTTTTTGATAACCTGGGATTGGCACAGCGTTATCTTTTAAAACGTTATAGCGAATAACCGATGTCCCATATCCAAATCCACAAAGTAATATGCCATCCCCATTACCATGAATGTAGTTATATTGAACGAGCATATTCGTTGTTTCCCGATCAGGGTCAATTCCAGCGGAATCTCCGCCACCAGCTTTACGCACCGCACCAGAAACATCGTTAAACTGAACCGTAATATGATCACAGTAATACATTTCTATTCCAACTGTACCGGTGCCCTTTGTAATGTTACCTTGAATCTTTGAATCCTTCGAACTTGTCAAATAGATCCCATCACAGGCAAAGTCGGACTTGGACTGATCTATATAATTATTCTTGATCGTAATATTACTATGTGGTGCCCAGTTCTTCGACTGGTAACCATTCTCTTCAGTCCCATCATCACGGGACGCCCATGCATGATCTGCTTTGCCTTCATGCTGCTTAATCGTAATACCACCGTACGAATTATCGTTAACAACGTTATCAGAAATTGTTACATCCCTAAACACGGTTGGCTTAGAATCAGGTCGGCTTGGTGTTTGAATGTCAAAAATAATTCCACCACTGTCCTTTGATCCATTCCAGCCGTTTTGATATGATGCCCCTTCTGGAGCCTTTCCGGATCCATTAATCCAAGCTACCGTCCCAGTTACATCGTGAACATAAAGGTCATGAAGGTAATAATTCGATAACGTTCCCTGATCCGCTCCGGTAATGTGAATGCCCTTCAAATCAGCCTTGAGTTTTGTTCCATCCTTACCATTAGCACCAGAAACGGTGTTACTCACATCTAAATTTGATATCTCAACGTGGTCCTCATTATTTATTCGAATAACGTCTTGAATTAGTCCATTTCCGGCAAGCTTCGGATATTCACCAGTTCCATAGCTACTAATTTTGAAATGATGACCTTTTGGAGAAAGGGTCGGTCCATCGCTCCAATAATCACCAGCCCGAAATAAAATCTGATCATTTGTAAAATCTGTTCCACTATTCACTCGGCGAATCGTTTTCCATGCATCATTAGGAGATTTCCCACTATTATTATCGTTACCATTTATCGAATCAATATAGTAAGTTGTGGAGTAATCTGACGACGGTGTCGAATTACTATCGCTTACCTTAGGTGTCGTCCCATTTACAATCGCTTGTCCTTTCTGATTTAATAGCGATAGCGCCGCTGATTCATCTTGAAAGGTGGTGTTGGCAGACGCGCGGTTAGCGCCAATCAAAAACGAGATTCCAAAAAAGACAACTGTCAAAACGCACAATCTCCATTTACTTCTCATCGACTTGCCCCTCTCTGAAAAAATTATCTGAAAAACCTTAGCTTAAAAATACAAATCAGCTGCAAATTAGTTTATCTGTATTCGCTTACAATTAGTGGAAAACTCTTATTTTGCTTTTAAATTCACATCCCCCCTCTCTTCACAAAATAAACTCAAAAAAGTTCAATTCAGATGTATCGGCTATTTACTCTGACTTAAATCTTTTGTACACTAAAATTGTAAGCGTTTTTAATGGAATGTTCTTTGCATTTTGGACATGATTTATTGCAAAAAGAGAAGTGATTAAATGAATCAAGTGAAATTGCCCCTGGATGGGACCCTCACCAAAGACATCGTCTGCTTTCATAATCGTGATAAAAATCACGATAGCCCCTTTCACCAACACAGCGATCATTACGAGTTGTATTTATTTGTTGGTGGTGACGCAACCTTTTATACCAAATCGGCCGCCTACCCATTGGTTCCTGGTGACCTAATTGCGATTCCCAATGGTCATTGGCACCGAGCTGTTACCACCAGTTCGGCTTTTTATGAGCGCGTTTTTCTTAACATTAACGTCAACTTAGTCAACCGACTATCCTCCTCAAAGACTGATTTATCAAAGTGCTTTTACTTATTTAAGGATCAAGAGGTCAGCATCAGAAAACTAACTGACGAACAATTAACGACCTACTTGGCACTCATCCACAAATTAATTGCATCACTAGAAGGTGACGCGTATGGAAGTGATCTTAACCAGCGCATCTTAATTACACAGATCCTTCTTCTTACCAATACAGTTGATCAGGTTAAACAAGCACCCACCAACATCATTCCTTCACAACTGAGCCAGATTATTGAATTTATCGACACTCATCTAAGAAACGATCTCAGTTTGGCCGTCCTCAGTAAATATTTTTACGTCAGTCCCACCTATCTAAACCGGTTTTTTAAAAGTTATATGGGATTATCACTTCACCGATACATCACTGAAAAACGACTGACACTGGCAAAAGAACTGCTTACCAAAGGAAAAAGCGTCACGGATGTTTGCGATACCTGTGGCTTTGGCAACTACAGTAACTTTATCCGGGCATTTACCCGCTATGTTGGGGTATCCCCGGGTAAATTTAAGAAACGTCAGTTTACTGGGGATAATCACTGAGCCATATGTGTTAAGCGACTGAATAAAGAAGCCTGCTTCTAAAATTGATTCATTTTTAACGCAAAAAAATAGGTCTAACCTTTCATCCGTAGAAAGACGAATGAGGGATTAGACCCTTTTTAATAGAGAATGTCAAACTAAGTGCAACATTTTATCAAAAATAACTGTTAGGGACACCACTGTGTAACAATATTGGATCAGATACCAAGACTTACCGGGTTCTAATATTTGCCAGTGTCTGTTTAATCGCCGCCTGCACCTTATGATTACCCAGCATTAGGAAGACAACCACTAATTCGATAATCCGGGTAATAATGATAAATTCAATTTCATAAGCCGATACCAATCCGGAGAATGGTCCACTGTTGGTGATGGGATAGCCAATCAAGTCAATCATTGAATGCAAGGCGACAACTATCCAAATATTTCCCGTATACAGCGTAATCACGCTGAAGACCATTCCAACCCCAAACGCCGCGAAGATTTGAAGGCATGTTTCAAGAACGCTCTGATGACCGACATTGGATGCATGGTAAAGGCCGAATATTGTTGAACTGATGAGAATGGCAACCAGGACCCGCGTTTTATCAGATTTAATTTTCATCATTAGAAGCGGCCAGAGTGTCAAATAGCGAAACATAAATTCCTCTTTTAATCCAGTCCAAACAATCGTCAACACAATCCCAACTATGGCTGTTTGCGCCACGGCTAAATCAAAATGACCAAATAATCGTGACCAACTTCCCGCAGTTAAGCCCCAGTTTAAAAGCGCGGTAATAATCGCCAGAAACAACCACCAATAATTAACCTTTGAATTGATGCCCCATCGAGGTAACCGATACCCCCACAATTTCATCACGTACATCAAAATGCCAAATATCAAAATAATCGCAAATGGCACAAGTGGTACCGTGTAGGAAAACGGGAATCCGAAAGTCTTTGAAGTGATCGCAATAAACGTGAACGAACTGATGAGTACGTACGAAGTCAGTATCCGCATGGTGATCCCGGCCGTTGGCCGAAGAACCTTTTGAATGTATAGAATAATGGCCCCTATGAAAACAACGAATGAAATGATAAGGACCAGCCATTTTTGGAAACTATGAGTGCCAATAAGCGGATGTGCCAAAATTGATATTGCAGTCATTACCGTGAATGGGAACAATGCAACCAAGATGAGTCTCAAAAAATTATTAGTGACCAAAACAAACCGATTCGACACTCTTTCCTGAAGCAAGAGCGCAGAGAAACATAAGATTCCGGCAATGATGATTTCCTTCCGTGGCGTCATCAAACTACTGCTTTTAAGCAGGAAGGCACCCCCAATAATGATGAATGCCAGAACGGCTTCGAGCTTAAATATGAATTGCATTCTATTTTTGATCAATTTAGGTCATCTCCGATTTTTAATTTACTTTCCGTGTTGATATAGTTGAAATTGAAAATACTGACTCAGCTGCCCCGTGTCCATTGAGGATTGATTACCCATATTTCAAATTGAGCACCCTGAGCCAGACCCTTCAGTGATTATTGGAGATTAGCTTGAAGACTGAAAATATCATTGACAAGAAGCCCAACAACAAAAATGACAACTGCTTCGAATGATGCTCACGGACCAATGACATCCAAACCGTCAGCAAACAGATTAGCGTTTTTCTCAAAAATGATAATCACTTTCCTTTCGTTGTTATTGTACTGCGAAAAAAATTATTGCAAGACAATAATTTATTATTGTATTACGAAAATTTTTTCTTAAGATATCATGACCATTGGTAAACCACACTTGGTGGCGGATTAGTAATTAATCATTAATCCAACCACTGAACAAGGGACACTCGCTCTTAAATTTTCCTAATTGATCCATGCTCGGTGTCAGTTAAAATTATTCTTTCACAAAAAGTAATTATTGTTTTACAATAACACATTTCCGTAATACAATAACATCGAAAGGAAAGTGATTAATATGACAAAGAATTTTTCCAACGGTTTTTTGACCGTCTTATGGGTGCTTAGCATCCTGAGTGTCGCATCCTTAACCATTGGTTTCGTTACCGTCGCGCTTGTCTTCATTGTGATTGCAATTGTAATGCTCGTTCACCCGTCATCAGCTCTTGGCATGCTCCGGTATGGTTACCCTAGCGCTCATCTCTCGGATATTTGGGTCCTAGCTTTGGCTGGAATTTTGGTTCTGGCCCTGTTAGCTTGCATGGCCCTGATTTCATATTCAGTTTTCCGGTTGATTGAAAACATTCGCCACAATATTTACTTTGAAGCCCGTAACCTGAAATTCATCCGCTATGTCCTGTGGGCATATGCTGGCGCAATCATTCTTCAATTCTTCGGCGCACTCGTTAACGATATTTGGAATCTGAATATGAATGGTCTTCTATCCGATCAATCGTCTGGCGGTCGCTGGATGATCTGGATCGTTGTCTACGTCATCTACGTGATGTTTAAACGAGGGATTGCCTTACAAGATGACGCCAACAAAATTGTTTAGGAGGTCGATAATATGATTCAAGTCAATTTGGACCGCGTTTTAGTCGACCGCAAAATCACCTCAAAGATGTTGGCGGCCGGTGTTGATATTACTCCGGCCAACCTCTCAATCTTAAAAACCGGCAAGGCCAAGGGAATCCGCTTTGAGACCCTGTCCAAGATTTGTGAAGTGCTGGATTGCCAACCAGGTGATATTTTGGAATACGTTCCGGATGAAAAGCCATCCGAAAATTAAATATATTTGCAACTCAAAAAGGCCATCAAGCACTCGCGTTCACCAGTGCAAGATGACCTTTCGATATACATAAGCCCGGTCCCATCAACATAAATCGTTTTTTGGTTCAATTTCATAAACCGATGCCGGTCCTGCAAATACGCAAGAAAGAACAAGTCAAAATATCAGAGATGTGACAATCTTAACTTGTAAAATTGTGCTGAGATTATATCTAAACTTACTGCTATAAGATTCTTGAACTCGTATGTAATTACATATATAATTACGTCTAGAAAAGGTGATAGTAATGACTGTTAAAACACGCCGTCAAGGCAACTCGATTATGGTGACCATTCCAGCTTCGTTTAACGTCGGGGAAAATGTTAAATTCGAACCAATCAAAGATGAAAACGGGGTCATCAGTTTGTTACCAGTTCGCCATAACATTTTCAGTGCAGACACAAATTATGATCTTCGAAAAGCAATGGAAGTTGAAAATATTGGAGATAATGGCACGCCGGTTGGACGAGAGGATATTTGGAATGATTAACGATATTCCGCAACAAGGCGATCTTATCTGGATTGACAGTGAGCCGCATGCAGGTCATGAATATGGTGGTCATAATCCAGCTTCTAATAAAACCTTTAGACCTTTGCTGGTCGTAAGCGATAAGGCCTACAATCAACGAACAGGGATGATTGTTGGCTTTCCAATCACCCATACGACTAGAATCAAAGCACCTTTTCAGATTGCGCTTTCTTCTCATAAGATAGAAGGTCATGTTATTTTAACGAGTTTGTTAGGCTACGACTACATTGCCCAATCCGGCAAGATTGTTGATCATGTCAATGCCGCAGAACTCACTCAAGCGATGAATGCGGTCAAGGATATATTTGGCTTTTTCGATTAAAAGCCCAAAGTGCCGACAAAAAAGCTGAGACAAATTTTCTGTTTTCTTGGAAAATTTGCCTCAGTTTTTCTATCTAATGAAGCGCTGCAAGATTATGCTGCTACATTAATTAATTATTATTCTGACAAACCGCTACTCACTAAACAATTCCATATTCTGCAAATAAGTCATTTCATCAATCGAGATCCGCTGCTGCAGCTTCTCGGCCAGTGCCGAATCGATTTTACCAGAGGCCAATGACTCCTGAATTAATTCGTACTCGCTGTGAAAGGCGCGCATGAACATCTGGTAAACGATATCGGCGTCGACATCCTTGCCGTGGATCCGTCGGTGACGGGTGCGGTAGAATCGACGGACCATGTTGGTCTCGACGCCGGAATCACCACTCTTATTTTTCAAGAAGTCCATGACCGCATCGAACCCGACCTGTTCAATTGGGAGAATGTCTTCGCCATGCTTTTGAAATTGTTCCCGCCAGTAGACTTCTTTAAGAACCACCGGGGCAGTTAGAAACGCGTCCTGAGCTCGATCCATGTTCTTGTAGAGTTTCCCAATGTGGAGACTGAATCGAATTCGCAGCATGACATTCTTCCAAATTTTTTCGTCGGCCGAAAAGTTGTTCAGCTTCAGAAACTGGGTATAGTACGTCAGCTCATCATCGGTGATCTTACCGTCGGCGTGCAGTTTTTGGACCGCCTTTAATTCGACGGCGTGGCTTTCCTTCATCAATTGCCGGCGTAATCGCAGATTGGGCGTGCTGTCCAAAACCAACTGCTGCTGCAGCGAGTCGATGACAATCTGAGCTTCGGCAGCGTGCTCCTTTTCTTTGACCAAATCACTGATAGCTGCCTGAATCATCCGTCGCACCCAGCGGAACCGCGGCTGATTTTGTTCCTGACTTGGCAATAACAGCGGCACGAAAATGGTGGGCATAATCAAACTCGTCAGGATGACAACCGCCGCCAAGAAGATCAACGGTCCCCGAAAGGTGAAGGGTTGGCCGTTCACCATGTTTGGCATTGAAAACGCCAGTGACAACGTAATGGTTCCGTTCGCTCCACTGAGGGCCATCACCATGCTGTCACGCCATTCTTGATTCGTTTTAACCCGCCTTTTCAACAAATAACGGGTCCAGACCAACCGGATAATGCCCTTCAAGAAGTAAATGAACAGACCCAGGGCAATCAGCCTGTAAACGCCAAAGTTTGGGTTGGCCGATACGTGCATTGCGGTAATGACTTCCGGTAAGGATAGCCCTAAGAGGACAAACACGGTTCCTGACAGCATCCCCGACACAATTTCCCAAACATTGCTGGTTACCAGCTGCATCCGCGACGACGTCAGCCGCAATTTGTCACGCTCCGATCCCTGAACCAGTCCAGCGGCCACCACGGCCAAAATCCCGGAGAAGGCCATTTTTTCAGCTAACAAATAAACCAAAAAAGGCGTCAGCAGCTGAATCAGCACCATGATCAGCGGTGTATCATCGTTATAGCGAATCCAAAATAACCGCGCGCTGACAATGACAACCCCGATGGCGCTCCCAAACAACAAGCCGCCAAGGAACTCCCACAGGAACGTCCAGACAGCAAGCTCCATTGAAAAGGTCCCCGAAATAAACGCGGTGAGGGCCATATCGAAGAGCACAATGCCGGCCGCGTCGTTAAACAGCGATTCGTGCTGCAAAATACCCGCCTGTTCTTCAGCAATTGGATTGGCCTCAAAAATTGAGTTAACCGCCGAAGCGTCGGTTGGCGTGACAATCGCCAAGAGTGAAAATGCCAAAGCGATCGGCAAAACCGGATAAATCAAGTGCAGTCCGGTTCCCACAATCAAAACGCTGACCAGAACCAGGCCAACCGCTAATGACAAGATGTTGGAAATGGACCGCCCAATCCACAGCCGGGAACTATTTTGGGCTTCGTTAAACAGCATGGGGGCAATAATTGCGAGCGCGAAGGTTGATGGGTCGAGGTGAAAATTTTTATAAACCGGTAACCCGGCAAGTAAAATTCCCAAAAAGATTAGGAAAAATGGCAGCGGAATTTTAGTGACGTGCCGGGCCAAAATATTGGCCAACACAACCGCTGCTAAAATAATGGTTAACAATAATACCTCGTCCATGAGTGACAATCCCCCCTTTGATTTCTTAACGATTATAGTTTAGCACTGGTAAACCCAAAAAGTGCCCAACAACACTTAGGCTTCGGGGCACTTGATCGATTAGCCGAGTTCTTGGTTCATGAGTTGCCAATATCCCAGTGCCGGGGCCAATCAGACGCCTTTCCAGTGTGTCGCAGCCGGCCGCAAAGTCAAAAATCAACTCACCAAAAAATCCCCACTCAGCATCACAGCCAGCGAGGATAAACATCGACGATTTATTAAATTAACCATCATAATTACTTCTGATCACCTTTTAAAACCGAGTTCCAGAAAAGACGTGAATTCAAATCATCTTTCAAGGTTCCTGAACGACGATTCTTTCTTTCACTGGTTCTTGCAAGCAAATTCTTTAAAGTCTTTGGCATAAAACATTCCTCCTTGGTCAATTCTTGGAAACTTATTATATCTTCTCTCTACATATATTATAGCGCGGGGCTTCTGGAGGGAGATAATAATATGCTTGAAAAATTTAGCCAATTTAAACACCCGACGCGGATGACTTTTTCCACTTCGGGTGGTTAACTGAAGGATGTTACCAATTGTTTTTCAAAAGTTTTCAGGAAATGTGATTATGCGGTGATCACCTCGGTTTTATTTGGATGAATTTGTTCAAGAAATAGCGTAACAGAGCCCGGTAAATTTGGTGTAAAAACAATGTAAAAGTTCTGTTTGTTTCAAAAATTTTATGAATTAAGATTCCAACATTTTCTTAATCCGTTTTTAGCAGATCTTACATGATAATTGCCACAAGGAAATCCTGTCTAAGGCCTCTCAAGAATCATCAAGATCCTGAAATTTAATGGTGCTGGGAGGTGCGGGCTCGCGGAAATCACCGCAACATCAACTTTTTTTAATCAACTCAAAATAATACCATTTGCTGCACAATATATGTCATTTACCGGCCATGGCAACGATGATATACTGTTGGAAGGGCTTACTAACCCTTAGAAAGTCGGGATTTTTCATGAAGCATACCCCAATTGCGATGACCTTTTTTTCACAAGTCCATCCGGTGGCCCTCACGCTGTACTTTACGGAGCTGATTATCTGCCTGCTGCTGTTTAATCACGTGGCCGTTGCCATGGCAGAATTTGTTGCCCTTATCATAATGGGGGCTTATTACCTTGGCGGTCGTTCAATCGCCCGCCAACTCAAGTATGGGCTGTCGTTTTTATTGTTAATTTTATTTTTTAATACCCTGCTTAACCAAAAGTTTCCACCAATTTTATGGCATTTTAAATGGGGAATTCTAACGTTTCAATTCTCATACCCCGCATTTTTGTACGGCATTGCGATGGCAATCGTCCTGATCGCAATGCTGTTTGTCTTCTCAGTGTTGAACCGGGTTCTGACGCCCAGCAAACTCATCTATGTGTTTTCGCCAATTGCCCCGCGGTTGGCAGTATTGGTGACAATTTCGTTTACCCTTGTGACTAATTTCACGACTAAATTTCGGCAAATTCTCCGGTTACAGAGAACCCGAAACGTGGATGCGAGCACCGGTTCTCTGAAAATTCGAACTCAAAAGATGATTCATATCTTCGAAATTCTCTTGCAAGATTCACTATCTTCGGCAATGGAAACCGCCAACTTAATGGACGCCCGGGGATTTGGGGCCACCAAACGGACTCACTATCGCTCGTATCACTGGCAGCTAAGCGATGTCACATTCATCAGCTTAGCAACAGCCATTTTGCTTACGGGCATCAGTCTGCGGGTTGTGTCAATGGGGGCCAGCCGGTCGGTTGCCAGTTTCACAACCATTTTCATGGTCAACGATGGCTGGCCAATCCTTATCACAGTCCTGTTGTTCTTATTACCACTGATATCAGAGGGGGTCTACCGTTTATGGGCGAATTAGTCACCGTCAAACACCTTACATTTTCCTATCCGGATCAGCCAACCCCCGTTTTAGATGACATCAATCTCACCGTTGACCCGGGGGACTTCATTGTCATCGCCGGGGATACCGGTAGCGGCAAAACCACCCTGCTCAACAACTTTAAAAAGGAACTAATGCCCCAAGGGACGCGCACAGGTACCGTCATGGTCGCTGGAAACCCGATTCACGAAATGGCCAAACTGGCAAGCGCGCAAACCATCGGCTACGTTGCCCAGGATCCTCAGGCTCAGCCGGTAATGGCAACGGTCATCGAGGAACTCGCTTTCCCACTGGAAAATATTGGCTGTCCCAGCAGTGAAATTGAACGCCGAATTACCGAGCTGGCTAATTTCCTTGGGCTGGATCAGAATCTGAACCGTCAAATTCACCAGCTTTCCGGCGGGCAGCTTCAACTTGTCAATTTGGCATCCGTTCTGATTCTCCGGCCTAAATTAATCCTACTGGATGAACCGACGTCACAGTTGGACCCGCTCACCGCGCAACATTTTTTAACCGTTTTAGGGCGGATTAATCAAGAATTAGGGATTACAATAATGTTGACCGAACACCGGTTAAGCACGGTGGCGGCCATGGCGAACCGCATGCTTCTCCTGCAGAACCACAAGCTCACATTTGATGGCACGCCGCAGGGTGGCTTAGAGAAAATGGCTGCTGATCCCCACTTAAAATTCTTCGTTCCATCAATTCCAAAACTATTCATTAAAAATCACGTTCAAGTCCCTCACCTGCCAATTTCGGTCACTGCCGCTCAGCAGGCAATTCGCGAGGAAGATCTCAAATTTCAAGGAGTTCCCGGCACCCCGGCATTTTCCCCAAAAGCTGATCAGAAATCAATTCTAACTGTCAACAATATTTCATTTAGTTTTGACGGTCAAAATAACGTGTTACAGCATCTAAACTTATCCGTTAATCGCGGGACTTGGTTATCAATTATCGGTAAAAACGGGTCTGGCAAATCCACCCTGCTGTCGTTGATTACCGGGCTGATGACCCCCCAACATGGTAAAATCCATTTCGATCATCAACTGGTTTGGAAAATCAAGATTGCCCAGCGAATCCGTCAGCTTTCGTTTCTATCACAAACCCCAAGCCTGCAATTTACGAGTGACACTGTTCGTGATGAACTCGTCGTTCAGGCGAACGAACTAAAGCTATCAGATCCGCAGACCCAGGTTGATCAGATGATCGCACGGCTGCATTTAAACCCCATTCAGGGCCAAAACCCGTTTGACATCAGCGGCGGCCAGCAACAATTAGTCGGGTTGGCAATTGCGCTGATGGCGACCCCTGATCTATTGGTTTTGGATGAACCAACCAAGGGGCTGGATCCCTATACCAAAATTCAGGTTGGCAATCTGTTGAAGCAGTACCAGCAAGCCGGGATGACCATCATCACTGCCAGTCACGACATGGAATTCTGTGCCAAATTTGCCAACCAGTGCGGCTTCATGTTTGCTGGTCATCTTAATACGCTGTTACCCACAAAATCATTTTTTGCCGACAACTTTTTCTTTACCACGCCAATTAATCGCATCGTCCGTGATCAGGTCCGCGACGCCCTTCTACCGGGCGACCTGAAGCTCATTAACTACCTTGAAAGGGGGTGAGCGTTACTTGAAACAATCATCGTTGTTGCAACGGTATCGCTTATTAATTGCATTAGTTTTAATGGCTGTTTTTCTGTTATTCATTGTCCTATTAAAGGGACAGCACTATCTGTTATTTAGTTTTATGTGTTTAATCTGTAGTATTTTACCCGCCTATTGGCGTTTCGAACACGATCCCATTAGTACACAAACGTTGATGTTTATCGCGGTGCTGATTGCCTTGGCAGTTGCTACCAGGGTGCCATTGGGAGCAATCCCCGGCGTCCAGGGAGCCAGCTTCGTGATTATTTTAAGCGGAGTGAGTTTGGGACCGGAATTAGGATTCATTACCGGATCGACAACAGCGCTTGTGTCCAATATGTTTATGGGTCAGGGGCCGTGGACCCCATGGCAAATGGTCGCGTGGGGATTGATGGGCTTAACAGCTGGTCTTTTTATGAAAGCCCGCCTATCTCACAGCTTAATTTTCATGATTATTTTCGCTGGGGTCTGGGGTTACTTATTTGGCTGGATTATGGATCTTTGGTACGCCCTAGCCTATGTATCTCCGCTAACCCTCAAGAGTTTCATCTTGGCCTTTGCGGCAAGCTTCTTCCCATTCGATACGTTTCACGCGGCCTTCAATGTCTTTTTGGTTGCGTTATTCTACAAACCATGGGAAAAGTTGTTTCACCGTTTAGTCACCAAATACAACATTTTACCGGATAAAGATCACTAGAAAAGGATGGATTAACCAATGAAATTATCTTCAAAATTACTCATGATCTCGGCTTCAACCTTACTTGGATTTGGCAGCGTTGCCCCAGCTTTTACAGCCAACGCAGCAAGCGTTAAAACTGCCAGCCGTAGCTACCAAAACCGTCAGATCAAAGTCAATTACCGTTATGCAAAGAACATGGTCATCAAGAATAAGACCGGGTTATCCGGCAAGACAACCGCTCTGTTCAGCCGCAAAGCCAACCCGACGACCGGAGCAGCTGGTGGTTACGCCGATTTACTGGTTGGGTTAAAGGGCTGGGGGTATAAATTCACCACCACCCAAAAGAAGCGAATTGCTTCAAGCTTGGTCATCAACTCAAAAAGTACTGCTGCCGACTACGCCAATGCGATTCAGGGCTTGAAAGCAGTTGGCCTGAACCCCACCAAGTTTAAGCCAGCGGGCGCCAAGAAGACGGTGAACCTGGTCTCTGGTTTGTACCGTCAATCAATGAGTAAGCAAACGCCAAATGTTAAGAGTCAGGTTCTGTTGGCCCTCACGATGTCATCAACATTTAAACGGCCATCAAACGCCAAGTTCTCCATCACCAGTTTGGCAAAATCTTTGGTTGCCGATCAGCAAAGTAACAATGGCTGGGCGTACAACAATACCGCTGCCAGCGTTGACAGTGATACCACGTCAATGGCCATCACCGCATTAGCCCACAGCAAGTCATCATTAAGCGCCGTTAAATCAGCCTTGGCAAAGGGCCAGGCCTACTTAAAAGCTAACGTAACCCCATCTGGTGCGTACGGCTACGTCTTCAATGGAAAGACGGTTGCTAACGCCAACTCGACCGCCGAAGCAATCATCGCACTATCATCGAAGCAGGCAACTGTGAAGTACGCCAACGGATACTTCACTACCAAGCAAGCCGCTTCCCCACTTCGGGCAATGCTTGGCTACGTTAACAAGACCGGTTCAATTAAGGGCGCTACCAGCCAATTGATCGGTGTCGGTCAGGTGAACTTGGCAACGGCTGCTTATCGGCAGGCTTTGAAGGGGCATTCGGTTTATACGATTAAGTAAAGCGAAATGGTAAGTATCCCGTCTGGAGGCAAGGTCAGTGAAAAAGGCAATGTTTATCGGCGCAATTGGGTGCGGCAAAACGTCCTTTATTCAGAAACTCAACGAATTACAAATGACTTACAACAAAACCCAAACCATTGAGTTTTATAATAATGTCATTGACACGCCCGGTGAATATGTCGAGCACCGCGCGATGTATTCAAACCTAATGACCACCGCAATTGAAGCCGACGTCATCGTCTTAATGCAGAGCGCCACTGATCCGCGAATTGTCCTGCCAACGGGCTTTAGCACGATGTTCACGAAGGAAACGATTGGCGTCGTCACGAAAACTGATATTGCAACGGACAAGCAAATTAAGTTGGTTGCCGAACGGCTGCGAGATGCCGGGGCTAAAAGATTATTCGAGATCTCAGCGAAAACTGGTGCCAATGTCCAGCAACTAATCGATTATCTGAAAAAATAAAAATAATGGATCCGAAGTTCGTTGTTTACTAACGACTTTCGGACCCATTTTTGTATGCATGCTAATGCTGGCTGTCAACAGATTCAATAAATTTTTTAATGGCGCCATTAAGCTGAGCACCAACCTGCTCATTGATAAGTCTATCCTGAGAATCAAATTGTTCGTGAACGTTGCCAACCGTAATAAAATCATTCATGACATTCATTCCGATGTACCGCAACAACTGTTGGATATGAATATTTGCATTTGCCCCACCCCGTGCGCCAGAAGAATCGGTAATTACTAACGCCGGCTTATGCGCAATATGCGGCTTTGGGGATGGAACGGACAAAACATCAATGGCGTTCTTTAGTCCGCCAGGAATTGACAAATTATATTCTTGAGTGATGAAGAGTAATGCATCCATTTGATCAATCACGCTTCGAAATACTTGCCACTCCAACAATGGTTCTTTCTCAAGATCTGGATTGTACAAAGGCAAAATTTCAAAGTTTACCTGAACGAACGTGGTCGAAAGATGTTGGCTCATCAAATAATTCGCAATCTTTTGACTATAAGAACGTTGACTGAGGCTTCCAACCAACACGCCAATATTTGTCATCACTCACACTTCCTTTGAATTGAATGGATGGAACAACAATATTTATGTACGCGGTTTTACAATCACATGAGCGTCGTAAAATATGGATCGCAATGGCCCTTCAGAATGCAAAACCACTTTCTATTCGAGTTTTAGATCATCAACAAAATCAATTAGGCATTGTTTACGCCAAAAATTTGTTCCTGATTTGCAATAAAAACGCTTCGTCGAGCCCCAACTGATCATGAAAGTAAGAATCGAAACCACCGTAACGATCGTTAATCATTGAAATCGCTTGTTGAAAGTAATCTTCTCGCACTGTTGAGAGATCAAAGATCGACTTCAAATAAGCTAAATTATTGCTGGCCAATTTGGCTTCATTTAGTCGATTGTTGATTCTCACTGCAGAAAACCGGTTACTGCGCAGATAATCAGTCTTAAGGGTTTCATCAGGAACTCTGAGCATCGCGAGGATCAAAATTGAAATGATCCCGGTCCGATCTTTACCAGTTGAACAATGAAACAGAATTCCCCCGGGATTGACATTGAGGAGAGTTAAAAAGAATTGCCGGTAGGCCTGCTGGACTTCATCGCTGGTAATCAGCTGATCGTAAATGCGCATCATCTGGTGAAACCCAGCCCGTTTGTCAGTCAATTTTCCCGCTAGATTTCTAACGTTGGTCATACTTTCGGTGAGGTCCTGTTCTAAAATTGGAATTTTTAGATATTGTGTCCGCCAATCATAATGATCAGGATACTCCCTAACTTCCACTGGAGATCTCAGATCAATAATCGTTCGAACGCCATAACGATAAAGCATCCGCTGATCGTTAATATCCAAATCAGATAAATACCCCGCACGAATCAGCCGCTTCGGTTGGACCATTAAACCATTTCGAGTTTGATAGCCGCCTAAGTCGCGACAATTAAAAGCGTTCTTTAAATTGATTTCTTGTGTGTGGTGCATTGACCCACCCCTCCTGAGATGACAAATCACCGGTTCTACTCTGCTTCAAGTGGCAAACCTGCTTTGGGTTGCAGGCCCTTCCCACCGATTGATTGAAAAAAGAGCCACGGTCAAAAAACTGGGCCCCTGGTTTTGTTTAGGTTCTCGTAATTCTAGGAATATCAAAACCTAGAAGATCATGCAATTTACTGACAACGTCCTTTAAGGCGGATTCAACTTCAGCGACTTCACCCACAATCACGACGGAACCGCTAAATCGATCGATAAATCCAAGCGTCACATTACTGGATTTAGTGGCAATATCACCAGCAATAATTGCAGCCTCACTGGGCGTAATGGTCAATATTCCCAGTGCGTTCTTGGGAGTTTGAATTCCTAACTTTTCATAAATATCAGGGGTTGGGTTAGCCACAATGTGTGCCAACGTCACCTGTTTGCCCGGAACGTACTCCTGGATTGTTCGTTCGATATCACGGCTCATAGAGCATCCCTCGCTAACCTAAACGATTCTTAACATCCTTGGTAATGCCATCCAAAAGAGAAGAACTGTCAGCATCAGAATCCGAAGATTGAGCTTGAATTTTCTCCTGAACAGAATCCCGCAGTTCTCTTAACAACGGCGAAATATCGCCATCATTTTGGGCGGGTTTGGCTGCTACGGCTGACTTCTGGCTTGCATTATTTCCGACTTCTTGGGCAATAATGTTACGAATAACTTCCTCAATTTTTCCTTGATCCATGTCCTAGTCACACTCCCTCGTAAACATATCAACAGCGATCTCACAAATTGCTTGATCCTGCTTAACAGTCCCGCCACTGACACCAATGGCACCAATGATATTGCCATCAACTTTAAGTGGGATACCGCCGCCAAATGACGTTAATTGACCATCCATCATCGTTTCAATCTGGTACAGCTCCGCTCCAGGCTGAACTTGTTTAGAAAGATCAATGGTCGGCTGTTGCATCGCCAAGGCAGTCCACGCCTTTTTGGGAGCCAGTGTACTGCTGACTAGGATTGCATTAGGCATGTGATAACTCATTTGAACAACCTGATCATTTCGCATAATGACAATCGTGATGCCAATGTTGAATTCACCGGCCCTTTTAACAGCGGCCCTGATGACTTTTTCCATTCGATCTAAGGAAAAGTAATCTGTCTGTTGCTTTTGAATCACACTTTTAACAACTTCACTTAATTGATCTTCATCCATCTTTACGCACGTCCTCAACTTTTGAATAAATTTTCATAACTTTCTCAGTCACGCTGCTGATTAGATCTTCATAATCCTCGGAACGCGCCATTATATAGAGAAAGTCTGAAAGTCGATTGATGTACCTCTCCAATTCCGGACGGAACTTAACATCTCTAGCCAGCTTCACAAATGATCTTTCTGCTCGACGACAAACAGTTCGGCAAATATGGAGTTGGGCCCCTGCCATGCTGGTCCCCGGTAAAATGAAGCTCCGAATTGGCGGCAATTCATTGGTATACTCATCAATCACCCGCTCCAGCATGTGGGTATCATCATCAGTGATTGCTTGACTTTGGTTTAAGAATTTCTCCGTATCCTTCGTCGCAATTTCACCTTGAAGATAAAACATTCGATATTCAACAGCCTGCAAAATTTTGCGATTCTTTGCACTTTTACAGAATTTATCGGCCAAACTAATATTGGCGTTAAGTTCATCAAAGGTTCCGTAGGTTTCAACTCGAATTGAATCCTTTTCAACCCGCAGGCCATCGAATAAGCTTGTTTTACCTTTATCACCACCTTTGGTATAAATAGCCACTCAGACTACCCCCTTAATACCAATCTACTTGTCAAAACGGTCAATTATCCCAACAATTGTACAATCATTTACGTCTGCTGCATCCCGTTGAGAATCGCCATCAGCTCGTCGAGCACCTGCACCTCTCACAACCAGCACATTGTCACCAATTCCAGCGTTAACCGTATCAGCGGCAACCTGCTCAAACCGAATCGGTTTTTGATCTGAGTCAATTGGGCGAACAATCATTAACTTTTTTCCAACCAGCGATGGGTCTTTTTGGGTAGATACAACACTACCAATCACTCTAGCCATATACAATTTTCATCAGTCCTAATCTTTATTTTGATATTCTTCTTATTACAGATTTCCAAGCCCTCATCCGTTAACGTCTGACTCGCAGTTTTTATTAGAAGCGCGTTATCCGGCAATGCGGCTATTTCTCCTCTAGAAATAATCTTATTATAGTTGGCTACAATAAGCGAATTTCGACCAACGATAAAATTGATTGGCCAGTCCAAGACCATGGTTCGTGGAATAAAATTAACGATCGGTTCATTGACTTGGATATAAAATTGAACATCATAGTTCAATCCACTTAGGATCCATGAAGTCCAGGCACTATCCCGTTTCAACGAATACAAATCTTTTATTAGCTGGACAGAAACATTTTTTAAAATGACACAGCCATAATCAATAAATACTTGCTTGTCCGGTGGAGATGGCAATTCATTAAAGAAAAGAATCTTATTTGAAGCCTGTCTTTTCTTCAACTTTTCAATAACTTTTTGAACTAAGTCATCCATCAGCACACCTCCGGCTCATTCAATATAATTAGATTATTGTTCCTCGGTGCTATCTGAAGCTTGAATCGTTGGTAAAATTGTCTCAACTTCGCTGTGTGGACGAGGAATGACGTACGAGGAAACAACTTCGCCGACATTTTTAGCTGCTTGAAGGCCGGCATCAACGGCAGATTTAACGGCCCCAACATCTCCTCTGATCATAACGGTTACCAATCCAGCACCAATTTTTTCTTGACCGGTCAATTCAACATTGGCGGCTTTTACCATCGCATCTGCTGCTTCAATCGAAGGTACTAATCCTTTAGTTTCAATCATTCCCAAAGCGTTGTTCATTGTTCTTCCTCCTATTTCTTCTTCGATCTATTTTTCTTCTCTAGTTCGGCTTTCTTCTTCAACTCATCATAATGGATGCATTTGTTATGTGGTTCGCCCTTCTTTCGAGGACACTTTGGATCACCACATAAATTACATGTCACCCTATCACCAGGCTTGTCATCATCTGACTCGCCGTCATCTTCCTCATCATCGTCGTCATCACTGGAATGCGTTTCCTGCATTTTCTCCTCTGGCTCTGCCGTTGGTTCTGCGGCGGCCGCTTGAACATTTGAAGATTGATGGTCCGGATGTGGCCCAAACATTGCTGATTCCTTCATTGACCCATCTGGATTGTATTTCTCAGGATTAAAGTTTTGGGGCGCAACGTCACTCGCTCCTGAGGTCCCCAACCCATCCAAGCCTTTGGCAGGACTACCAATTACAAGGCCAGCAACATATTGCTTAGGCAATGTTTGTTTAACCGTTTCCACAGCAACTTTCAGCGCGGCAATGTCACCCGTAAACTCTAGCGTAATCCAACCATTATCGGCATTGCGAATCCTGCTAAGTTTAACGTCACTTGTCTTTAACATGCGATCAGCGGCAACAGTTGCGCTGGACAATCCATTACACTCTACATATCCTAACGCTTCCATAATTTTATCCCCATTCATGATAGTTTCTTAAAGGGTATCCCCTTTACTAACCGAGCGGCATTTGCGCCTAGTCTTCGTAACTGTTGGTCATCATTAATCGTTAGATCAAACAGGGGAGCCTGCTCCGGTAAATTCTTATAATGAACAACATATCGGTTGTTCTCGTAAGCAATTCCTACCGATAATCGAGAAGCCAGTGCCGCTTGATATGCCCTGGAAACAATATTATTGATCGAAATATCCTTGGTGGAAACCGGAATTTGTTCCTCTTCGATCCCATTAAGAATTGGTTTCAAGTGGCTTTGAGACAACGATCCCGTGCCATTTATCCCAATGACAATTGTCGGTTTTTCAAGATTGTCAGCCATTTTGTTGCCCTCTTTCTTCCGCATATCGAAGAACAAGCCCCGTGGCCACCGCATTTCGCGGCCCCATGATTCCTCGAACGTTTCCCCGTCCTGAAACCAGGTTGTAGTGGGCCAGCTCATCCGTTACGAGTTGCGGAATTTCGAAGTCAAGGGCAGAACCGCCGACAATGACGACGAACGGGATATCCCGGATATTCCCTGTTGGGCTCACATATTTGAGAGCCCGAATGGCATTGGTAACAAACACCCGCTTCTTGGCACTTTGTCGAACAAGCTTAATCTTTTCAATGCTCAAATTACCTGTAACTGGTTCATATCCTTCAGGTTTGAGGACAACGATCCGGGCAAACAGCTCAGACGGCAATGGTTGTTCAAAGAACTGAACAGAACCGTCCTCGTGACGCAACTGAAACAGATTTTCAACTTTAGCCAGCGGATATCGCTTGATGTCTTCCGCAAGGTGAATATCCGACAATCCAAGTTCAGAGTTGATAATCATCGTAACCATGTCACCAGCACCAGCAAGATGAATGGCAACGGTTTGGTCCTCTTTATTAATAATCGATGCGTCCGTCGAGCCGGCACCAAAGTCCAGAATAGCAATCGGTTTAGATGTCCCCGGAGTTGTTAGAGCACCACGAATTGCGGATTCAACTTCCGCACCACCAATTTCAACCTTGGTACCTAACTCCTTTTCGATCAGCTTCGCAATCACTTCCATTTGAAGGTGATCGGATTTAACCATTGCGGCAATCCCAACGGCCGACTCATTTGAAAATTCTCCTGCCAGGCCGCCTTTAACTTTAACGGGAACCTGCGTATCAATGGCTAACAAGTCTTGAATGGCAACGTCCTTGTTTTGTTTACCGGTTAAAGTTGCCATTGTTTGGCGAACCTTTTCCAGCATGCCGCCAATATTTGTCCCCGATTCACCAGTAATATCATTAATATGACGGAAGCTGGAAACTTTATTCATGATCGCATCAGCGCCCTTAGAAACACTGACTTCTTCTTTTCCAGTTTCGCCATCAATAATAATCTTGCCCGCAGGAATTACTCTAGCTTTAACGTCGCCGGCCGGCGTCTTAATGACAACCGCAGAACGATTCCCGATGAGTGCCCGTGAAACCGGTACAATATTCTTGGTCTCGTCAGAACTCAAATTGAATAATGTGGCGATTCCGTACGGATTGGCCAATTGAGAAATGACCTGACCAGGTCCGGCAACTTCAACGGCTGCCATCATATTGAGCGGAACCTTTTCGATCATGGCAACTTCATCAACGATCGGAATCTTTTTACTCAACCGATTATCAACAAGTACCGCATCATCATTTTGAAGAATGGCTGCCGATATCTTATATCCGGCTCCAATATAGGCATTTATCAACTTGGCGCAGTTTTCAAAGTCGATTTCTTTGGAAACGACAACAATATAATTTTGATCTTTGTCGCTCTCACCCGCCAAGTCTAAAATCGGGATTGTGACGCCAGCCCCAGTCCCAATTCCACCTGGCGTATCAGGATTATGGCCAATCATGGTTGATTCCGTGACAATCGTTTCCGTGATCGTTTCCATTGCCACGTCTCCGATAACTGGAGTGGCTTCGTTAATTCTAATTAAATCAATATCATCAATTGATAAATTGGCTTTATTCAGAACTTGATTAATTGAATCACGAATGCCAACTAGGTTTTCTCTTGTCCCTTTGATACCTGTTGTTGCAGCTATCCCCGATCCAATAAAGTCAGCCTCCCCACTATCAGAAACATTAGCTAGTGCAACTTCAGTTGACGAATTTCCAATATCAACGCCAATCACTTTTTTCATTGCCATATCTCGACACCCTTTTTCGACTTTTGTTATCTGTCTCCTTTGAGCTTCTTACGACTCCAATAATATTTGGCAGCCTCTTCAAACCATGCGGCACAAATTTTAGCATCGTACTTTGTTCTTAATTCATCCGCAATGCCCAATAATTCTTCTTTCGTTGATCGGTATGGTCGTAATGCGTTATACATTTCCAACAACCGGTCATCGGGAATTTTAGTCAACTCCGCGGCGCGGTCAAAGTTCATCTGTAAGGTTTTACGGCCAGCTGCCCCGGCAACGTCCCCCTGCATTTTCAAGGCTTCTGCGGTAATCCGCAAGTCTTTTCGATCAACGCGATTATTCGCAATATCGTCCAGCGTTACATCGTCCAGCGCTTTTCCTGAAGGGGTTTTAATAATATCTCGGTGCTTTTGATAAAGTGGGTAGTCCTTCACCCCGTATTGCTTACCGTTACTACTGGTACTGCTAGTACTGGTTTTCTCGTTACTCGTACTTGCCTGCGTCGTGCTAGCCGAATTGGTAGTCGCGGTATCAGAATTGTTAACCTGTTTTAAAATATTGGATACTAAATCATTAATATCACTCATCGATACCCCTCCTTATAACGTTACTTGAATTTCTTCAGCTGGCTTGCCAGTCACTACTTGATGGGTCTCACGAATGTGCAAAATTGCTGAAATCGCCTGGAAGTTAGGCCGAGCCATCTGATCATTCGGTTGTGAAACGGGCTCTGGAGAATCCCCCTTGGCGTAACGAGCTGCATTTTTCCCGATTGCTCGAAACATCGCAGCATCAACAACCGGAGCTTCAGGGAACAATTCCAGATTATTTAAAGCTTCCTGGTCCTTCTGGTGAATAATCGCCGTTCCCTTTGACTGAATACCAATTGAAATCCCGGATCCGGACAACTGATCAGCTTCCACAGCCATGAAGGAAACATCGGAGGTATCATAAACTTTAACAACCCTGGCTTTAAGCCCTTCCTCTTCAATTCCGGCAATGACTTGCCGTAGTGCTTCCTTGTGGGAAACCTCTGACTCGGTTTTGGTCAATACGGTCGCAAATGCTGGGGCAACCGCAATCACAATTTCATCCTTGGAGTAACCGGGTTTTGCAGGCCCAATTGGCTGGAACCAAGACGGGTTCTTTTCCAAAACAGCTGTTGTGCTGCCAGAAGAGCTCTCGGAAGCGCTTTCAGAAGTGCCAACACTACTTCCCGTTTGGGCGTTATTCTTCTGGAAATCAATTGGTTTATCAATTTGCGTTTGAGCTAAAACTTCACGGACAATTTTACGAACTAAATCTTCATCAATATCGGCCATAATAATACCTCCTCCCCTTACATATCGAAGTGTTCTGGGTCAATGACTTGCGGAATGTCGGTTACTTTCTTCCATGCTTCCTTGTCATCGTATAGACGATAACCAGTACCTGGTCCTTGATAATCATTCTGCTCATTGACTGCAGATTCAACATTCCAGTCCTTATCAAAGATCGCTGAGGTTTGAAGATAATCGCCAACTACCTTTTGCTTCTGCAGATTAAGAATTGCATCAGCCACGTCGTTAAAGCCACCATCGATTAAAGCTTTGATAACATCAACAGCGGTGATCCCTCTTTCCATCAGATCCTGGGCAGCCTTCATGTCAACAACCTTGTCACGCTTTGGCATGTCTTCATGAACATCGGCATACGCTGCGGCTTCAACTTCTTCATCAGTAATTGTCGGCAATCCTAATCCCTTGAATACAGCTTGCAATGCTTTTGCAGCCTTACGGCGAACGGTAATGGCATCCTCTTCTTTAATTGAGTGGATTCCAAACGACTGACCGTAATCACGTGAAAGAAAATGAATATCATCGTAATCATAAACATCTTCGTTAGAGCCGGCAAAGGTATTATCAGGATTAGGTTCAGCACCGTAACCTGAACAAATAAAGTCAGTACCACCAATAAATTGTCCCATGAACCGCCATGTGCGGCGCATTGAAGAGTGTGAGAACGATTGATCACTACCACTGGCATTTTCCAGGTCGTACATCATGCACAGCAAGTTTTCACCAAGGACTTCCCGCAACCCATTTGGAACGGCCGTTGGAATCGAGATACAGCTTAATGACCCGTTTTGAAGTCCTTGAACCCCGGAAGCCTTTGATAATAAGATGCAGCGAGCTTCAAGGTAAAGCATTGATTTGCCTTCAGGATAACCCATCAAAACTTCTGAACCTGACCCGGATGTGAACCGCATTTTAATGCCTCGGGATGCGTAGCATGATGCTAAGAATCCTTTGGACCACGGCGTATCATCGCCATCAGTAAATGAACGGTCAGTTCCATATACCGAAATTGTTTCGGCATATGACGTTAAGCCGCGCATCCCCAGCTGCAATTCAGTTGATTCATCAACAGAACATTGATGAAGAACGCCTGGGCGCCCAGTTTGTGAGCCAACCAATACCGAAAGGGCGTTAAAAGGCGCGTCACGACTAACAGCGGTTGTCGTTTCCTCTTCAGCGAATCCTCTTAGGGCAGCTTCAGCAGCATCGGCAGCTAATTCAACCGGATTGTCAATGTAGTTGGTAACGTGACATTGATTTGCTGGTTTCCGCCGTTCACGCATCTTCTTGGCACCCATAATCATCTCGCCAAAATCTAGCTGATTAATCACGTCTTGGCCTTTGGCAGGTGTCATCGCAGTCGTATATTTCAGAACTTCTTCATGAGAAACATTGGGATCAATCAGCATCTTAGCGATCTTGGTTGAATCGGTTGCCATGACTTTTTCAGCATTTTCAATGTTAATGCCGTAGTTTGCAATATACATATCGATTAAATCGAAATCGGAACGTTTCTTGCCGTCCATTTCAGTAATAACCCCGTTTTCAACCTTGACGCTTGGTTCAGGGTCATTGGGGCTCTTCATTGCAACGAAGCCTTCTTCAGGCCACTCTTTTACAATGACGTCTTTGTTGATTGAGCGCTGTTCCAGCTTTTCAAATCTTTTCTGACGTTTCATTAATTATTCCTCCTTAAAATAAGAATTTTAATGAATGTAGGAGGGATAGTCATTTTTAGGCTTATCTCCCATTTGTCCTAAGAGCTCTAATCCGCGTTCACGGCCAGCGATAATTGCCTGGCGGACAGCCCCTGATTCGCCACTAATGGTAAGAGTCGCTTCATTGGAAGGGCTACCATTATGACTTGGAGTTGCCAATGCAATTGTTTTAACCCCTGCGGTCTTCAAAGCTGCATCTGCCATCACAATACCGATTGCGGCTGGACATCCGTTCAGAACCCCAAATGCCTTTCCTTCTTCAGCATTTAAACCCTCGCTTAGGCAACCAGCAGCTCGAGCCGTATATTGTAATTCAACGAAACCAGCATCATTACCGTAAACGTCACCAAAGAAATGATGTAAGTTCTCGAATGTGACCTTGATTGCTTGGCGAACATCTGAAGGATCATAACCGCCAATGACGATCATGCATCCTTGGCCACCGCCGCCCTTAGTATCGTTAGTCCATTCAACATCGATAACCTCGGTATTGGTGGATTTAACACCTTCATCCATTGAAAATAATTGTGGACCACCACCAGTACGATCGCTGACGATCCCAATTACTGAATATTTTTTCTTAACGTGCATCTTTTCGAGAAGCTGGGGATCAACGTTAGGAATACAGATACCAATCGTATCCCCAGCCTTATCAGCACCAACAAACTCCGGCGCAACGCTGGTGGAATTCAAAAAATCAATCATAGGACTGCCTCCTAGTATTTTTTCACGGAGAGTTTTCAATCGTAACGGTTCTTATTACTAAAAAAGGTTCTTATTTGTCCTCCACTCAAACAAAATAAGAACCAATTTCAATGATTATTCTTTGTGTGGAAGAATCTTCTCAACATCTGTGTGCGGACGCGGAATGACGTAGCTAGAGATAACCTCGCCAACATTTCCTGCGGCTTGAACTCCTGCATCAACAGCTGCCTTTACAGCTCCAACATCGCCACGAACCATGGCTGTTACAAGACCTGCGCCAATTTTCTGTTGGCCAATTAGGGCAACGTTCGCAGCTTTAACCATCGCATCTGCTGCTTCGATTGAAGGGACTAAGCCCCGTGTTTCAATCATTCCAAGTGCTTCTTGTTCCATAAAGAAAGCCTCCTAAAGTCATATTGTGCGGCGCTTGTAAGCGCTTGCTTTTTAATACATGCTTATTATATAACAAGTGATTCTGATTTTCTTGATAATGTTTAGCAGCAAATTATGGTATTTTACAAAATATTATATTTTTTTATTACACATATTTGATTTTTGTCAATATTTAGGCTACTGTGTACTCATTAACAAAGCCAGTGAGATATAAAAGGAGATTTTTTTATGAACTTTACTTCACAAGAAACTCACTACATCCGAATCAAGCGAATTCTATCTTTGTTTTTCCAACTGACGAAGACCCATCTTTCCTTTATTGACAGCACATTACACCTGGTAACGAGTGACGGTCTTTTCTTAGATTCCAAGAAGGTTGATACCTTCTTTTACAAAAAAAGTCCGTCATTATTTTTTCCACTCATCACCAATGATCAATTTAATGGCATGTTCATCGCAAGCAAGAACAACATTCCTGTAAGCGCCACTTCTTTGCATCAAGATGCTCTCCAAAATATTTCAACCAGCGTTCTGGATGCTTACTATCAAAAAATCGCCATTCTTTCGCCATTGACCAAAGAAGACTTGGAAAAGGGCGGTCAACTGTTGAACCTGCTCACCTCTGGCTTTTCAGCCAGGATTGACCCAGATGTCCATAAATTCAAACCCTCAATTGATCTCGACGGTAACGAAGGAATTAATAATATTGACATCGCATTATCCTATATTGAACAAAATATTGATCAGAAACTCACACTTGTGAACGTTTCAAAAAATTCATACCTATCCCCTGCCTACCTGAGCCGATTATTCAAAGAATACTTTAAAATCAACTTTTCTAACTATATTCGAACCCGAAAAATTGCCCTTGCTCAAAAACAACTCATCTCAACTGACGAACCGATCGACAAGATTTCAAAATCGATTGGATTTGCCCGGGCGAACTACTTTAACAAAGTGTTCAAGGAAACCACAAATCTCACCCCACTCCAGTTTAGAAAGCGCTACAACGGCGCAAAAAAGGTCTATACGATTCCCCGAGAATTGGAATGGAACGAGAATCTTTCCGTTTATGCCGTCTCACATCACTTCTTTCAAAAACAAGGGGTTATTTTAAAAGAGCAGAGCATTAACGGCTACCCCTGCATCATGTCAATTGATGGTCTTTCTTCCCTCAACAATGCCAACGGTTGGATTTATTTAATTGACGGCGTTCAACCACAAATCTTACCAAGTGAGACCTACGTGAAGGATAAGTCTGTTATTCAATGGATTTACGTCAACATTTAATTGGCCTGGAAAATCCCTGATTCTATAAACCAGGTCGCCAAAACAACGTCCAAGAGGTTGTCGCTTGACCAGAAATTTTGTGTACTCTTAAACAATTTAAAGAGCAGCTTCTTAAAAAGATTTTTGAAAAATCACAAGATATTGTAAAATCACAAGATGAAATGTTTTTTGAATTCCTGCCGGAATAACTACCAAGGCGAGTGTCTTACAAGCACCGTTGACTTCAAGTAACAACGATCACCATCCCGATAGTCATTATTGAGATTTGAACGAAACTACAAATGAAATAACGCATAGACTACCCATCTGATCTGTCGATTGGATGATTTAGAATTTGTTCATTAATGCATTATTGAGTCTTAACTGTGAAATGAATCATGAATCCCGTTAGAAACGCGATTCATGATTTTTTTGCACCCGTTGAAGTTAAATAATGGCAATATTTATTGATGACAATAAAAAAAGAGCATTTATAAATATTTTGTATTAATTTCACAAGAAAGGGGTTTTCGTCAAAATGAAAGCGCTTTACACGCTTTAAAACTGTGCTTTATAATACCTTTGTAACAAACTTTGGAATGGAGGCTTTATAATGGGACGCTTGCAAGGTAAGGTTGCATTAGTTACTGGTGGATCAAAAGGAATCGGCAAAGCCATTGTTGAACGTTTCGCCGAAGAAGGCGCTAAAGTCGTATTTACGGCAATTGAAAAAGAAGCTGGCGACGCTTTAGAAAAAGAATTAATTCCCGATCGCCTTGTATTTATGCAACAAGATGTTTCAAAAAAAGAAGACTGGGATCGCATTATCAACGCAACGATTAGCAAATTTGGAAAAATTAATATCATTGTGAACAATGCTGGAATTGGTGTATTCTCCAACATCGAGAAAATGGATGAAAAGAATTGGAATGCCACGATTGGCGTTAACCTTACTGGGACAATGTGGGGCGTCAAATATGGTATTCAAGCAATGAAGAACAACCACGAAAAGAATTCAATCATTAATCTTTGCTCAGTTGAAGGTTTAATTGGCGATCCTGATTTACTTGCTTACAATGCATCAAAAGGCGGTGTTCGTCTGTTAACTAAGTCTGCGGCGCTACATTGTGCCCGTGAAGGCTACGATATCCGGATTAATTCCGTTCACCCAGGCTATGTTGACACGCCACTGGTTGCAAATCTTGAAAAGACGGATCCAAAGGTTGCCGATCACCTCGTTTCACTACATCCAATGGGTCGTTTGGCTAAACCGATCGAAGTCGCAAATATGTCGTTGTTCCTCGCATCTGATGAATCATCATTTAGTACCGGTTCTGAGTTCATCGTCGACGGCGGTTACACGGCACAATAATACGTTTCAATAAGGCATAATGTTAATTTTCTGATTTAGGATTATGCTCTTTTTTGATTTAATAGTGATCGAACAATAGAAATGAGGAACTTTCAATGCCAGATGTAAATGAAGATTTAATTAGAGAGGTCGTTAAACAGGTCCTCGCTGAATCCAAATCTCAATCAAAATCGAGCCCCGCTAAGACGCCAACTTCAAATGGCAAAAAACGAATCTTTGCCTTTAGCATCCGCAAAGATGAAGAACCATACGTTAAAGAATGGGCTGGCAAGCACCCCGATATTGAGGTTGGATACACAGATGAACTACTATCCCCTCAAACTGCAAAGTATGCCAAGGGGGCGGATGGCGCCGTTGTTTACCAACAATTATCATACACGGCGGATACCCTCCAAGCACTTGCTGATCAGGGTGTGACTAAGATGTCGCTTCGAAATGTTGGTGTGGATAACATCGACATGGATAAAGCAAAGGAGTTAGGTTTCCAAATTACCAACGTCCCGGTTTATTCCCCGAACGCAATTGCTGAACACGCCGCCATCCAAACTGCCAGAATTCTCCGTCAATCTAAGGTCTTGGACAAAAAGGTTGAAAGTGGGGATCTTCGGTGGGCACCAACGATTGGCCGCGAAGTTCGGGACCAAACCGTTGGGGTTATTGGAACCGGTCATATTGGGCGCGTATTTATGCAGATTATGGAGGGCTTTGGCGCTAAGGTAATCGCTTTTGATCCATTTGAAAACCCGGAATTAAAGCGCAAAGGCTATTACGTTAACACCTTAGACGAGCTCTACGCGCAATCTGATGTTATCTCGCTTCACGTCCCTGCCACCAAAGATAACAATCACATGATCAATACTCAGTCCATTGCGAAAATGAAAGATGACGTTGTTCTAGTTAACTGCTCAAGGGGCCCATTAGTTGATACGGATGCCGTCATTAAAGCACTCGACAGCGGTAAAGTCTTTGGCTTCGTGATGGATACGTATGAAGACGAAGTTGGGATTTTTAATGAAGATTGGAAGGGAAAGGCCTTCCCAGACAAACGTCTCGAAAACTTGATTCATCGTTCAAACGTTCTGGTAACACCTCACACTGCCTTTTACACCACCCATGCAGTTAAAAATATGGTACTGAAGGCATTCGACAATAATCTGGCGTTAATTAGCGGTCAACCAGCTGAGACACCAGTAAAGGTTGAGTAATTATACTTGCACGTGATATTTCCAAATATTAATACCAAAGTTAATAGGCCACCAGCAAAATCAAAGTTCCAGGATTTTACTGATGGCCTATTTTTTAAATCACTCGCAACATCAACCCAGCGCTAATACCCCTTCGTCGTAAAGTACCAACGAACGTTATCACCGCTCTTGAGCTTGGTTAAGTTTGCAGCGTGGTCAATAAACTTCTTGTTAACGCTGAACATCCAACCGGAGCCGGCCTTAACGTCATTTTCTTTGAGGCCGTTAATGCCGTTCACGTAAACGGATGGGCCCGGAATATAACTGATCTTCAGGTTCGTTTGCTTTAAAATTGAAAACGCGTTGGCGCCTTTTTTAACGCGCATGTTCTTGGAATAGAAAACTTTTTTATACCCGTCAACCGTTAAATGAATTTGAATTGTATTCTTAGCACTAGGCGACTTTTTAGCCCCATGATGCGTATCCTTAACCACCTTGGTTTCTGCCTTGTGATTAATTTTACCCAGCTTATCAGATTTAGGGGTGTCTGACTGCTTACTTTTAGCGGCCTTATTAGAACTTGCCTTTGCACTGGATCCGGTCGCCTGATTAGGGCTCGTGCTTGACTGGGAACTAGCAGCTTGACGCTTGTTCGCCGTCTTTTGAGCCCGCTTATCTGTTTTCGACTTTGCTTTGCTGTCACCCTTCGCTTTTTGATGGTGGCTGGACTGCTTGGGATTACTTGAGCTAGTCGAACTTGAACTCGAAGCAGTCGCTTGTTTAGAAGTCGTCGGCTTAGGGGCTGCGTTTCTCGATGAAATCACCTGTTGGGCACCAAAAGCGATTCCGATTGTAAGAATGAACGCAAGAATGAAGCCAATTGCTTTTTTCATATCGTCTTGTCACCTCTCATTTTAAGTGTTTACCGATTAATTGATAGTATAAACCGAACGATTCTTTAAAGCAGCTTTATAAGCGGCAACCGCTAAGTTGACCTGCCCGACACCATAGAGCTGGGTAGCTGCGTTTTTAATTGAACCGGATTTGTTAACATAAGTCAGCATTGCATAGAGTGGCGTCCTAGTTTGACTTACTTTCATCGCAGCGTTATTCACATATTTCTTCATGCCGGAATCGTTTGATAAGGCAATGATTGCTTCGGCAGTTGAATTGGCATTTGGCGTTGTTTTGCCATTAAACGTGTAGCCAAAGGCACCGCTGGGCTGCGCTATCCCAGCTAGAAATTTTTGGCCTTTCAGCATGCTGGTCTTAACGTTAGTTGTATGAACATTCCCTCGAGCCAGGCCAGTGAGAACCATGCTGGTTGTGTCGGCATCCTTGGCCCCTTGCTGATTATTATACGTCCAACCGTGATTATTTAATTGGGATTTCACTAGGCGAGCGCTTAAACTTGCTTTGCTAAACTTTGCTCCCTTCGGCTGCTTGAACTTTGAACTCATCGAAACGGCAATCAGCACTTGAGACTGGGCACTCACCGTCTGTTTCGAGATGCTTGTCTTGTACAACTTGGTTACCAGATTGATTCCTTTCTTGTGGCCATATGGCTTATAATTTCGAGCATTCAGCCCCATCGCCTGAACGGCCATCACGGCATTAGCCATCATTGCAGCCGGGGTCGTTTTTTTAATCACCAGATTTTTTCGCAATAACGTTTTTTCCTTGGTAGTAAATTTATAACCGTTTCCCTTGAGCCCTAACAGGAAGTCAGAGTACCCAGCGGCCGCACCGGTATCAGGATTGAGTTTCTTACTAAAAATATCACTAGTTTGATCGGAAAGCCCGGTCTTGTTTTCTTTAATCATCTTTTTGGCATAGGAGTAGGTCCGGGCAACCCGGTTGTGAATGGTGCTGGTACTAGCTTTCTTAATCGATGCAGCGTTGGTAGTCGTTGAGAGCGTTAAAGTGGCAACGACCAAAGTGGCAGAAGCCAAAATTGATTTCATATATTGATTCATAATTGTGATCTCCTTAGATAACGCATAAAAGTGGCTGGGGTTTTCGTTTTCCCCAACCACTTTGATATTTGATTGTCAGATGCAGAGTTACTTATTGTAGGTCATCGAAATTTGATCCCCATCTTTTAGAATGTAGGCGCCCATCGATGAACCAGGTTCGGTGCCATTAATTGAATAGAGCCATCCGGTCATTGTCCCGGCTGGACCGGCAATGTAACCACTAATTCCGGTAACGTATGCGGTAGCCCCCGATCCTTTATAAGTTAAAGTCAATCCTTGTTGCTGGGCAAATGCCTGCAAGGCATCAAATGCGCTGGCTCCACTGTTAACCTTGATGCTGCCACTCGCAAGGGTCGCCCCATCAGCGTGAATACTAATAGTGGTTGTGATGGCTTTAGCATCGTTTGATGACGTAACCGGATTTGTGGGTGTCACTGGCAAAGTTGGCGTGGCACTAGGTGAATTAGTGGTAGCTGTTGTCCCCGTCGTTGTTGGCTTAGAATTCGTATTGGTTGTCGTAGTCGTTGTCGTCGACCCTGAGTTAGTTGATGGGTTACTCGTTGTGGTTCCTGTGGTTGTGGCAGCAGGTGTACTTGGCCGAGTATTTTGGGAGCTCTTTTTGATCTTAGTAGCCAAGATGAGCTTCTTGTTAGCGGTGATGTAGTGGCCGTTTGTAAGTTGCATCCGGTTGGAACGCCCATAGTTAACAACTTTTTTGACATTTAATGACGCATTCTTTTTAACATGGCGCTTTTTGCTCGTTAAGTTAACCTTACCATACTCGTTGATTCCCTTAGGATTGATAACTTTAATGCGGGTCACCTTTGCGGAATAGTAGGCATGGGCAAAATACTTCGAACCGGAAAGCGTGTAACCGGTTTTGCCAGAGTTCATATCCTTTACTCGGTAGATCGCATGACCCTGTTTGTTCGTCCGCTGACTGATGACCAGGAACATTGGGCGGTTAATCCGGGCACGTTTATTATATGTTTTCGAAAGGTTTGATTTAGTGAAATTAGTGTTCTTATATAATTTAACAGTCGTCAATGCGTAAACAACCGGTTGTTTAGCTTGCGCAGCCTTCTTGGCTGGCTTCTTAGTAACAGTTGTTGTCGTCGTTGGCGCACTGCCGGACGATGAAGTTGTTGGTGTTGAGGTGCTCGAGGACCTGGCAGAACTATTAACAACAGTCGTGTAATTGTTCGTCACCGTAGTAGCTGGCGTTGTTGGTGTCGTTGGAACTGCCGTGTGCGAAGCGTTCACATTGTTAACAGCCGTAACGCCATCTGCTTGATCGGCAATTGCGGCACTACTAGTGGTATCGGCATTTATTTTGCTTACATAAGTGGCCAAAACTTGGTCAACCAAGTTAAGCGCATCGTTTTTAGCAGCCGCCGTTGCTTGAGAATCATTAATGATGGCTTGCTTTCTGGCGGTTGCAGCTGCCTTAAAACTTGCAAGTGTACCGGGCTTTGCTGCGGCGTTTTGATCAAATGCAAAGATGGAACCTTTGCCACCGTCGTGGGTGAATTTGGCTTGCTGAAGCGTATAAGTTCCTTGTTGAATCAGCATGTAGAAACCGTCTGGAGAGGTTACATTTTGATCAAGTAAGTTCTGTACTGGTGACTTATAATCCGCTTCCCCGTTAAGAGGAGAATAAACGTCGACACCCGCAGCCGCTAAACCGTTAACCATGGTGATATCATTGTACTCATCATCGTTTATGTTCTGTGAATCATTTGAAAAGCCGCCATTTTTTTGATAATAAGTGTTAGTGATTCCAGTCACAGCTTCACTTATGGCCGTCTTAACTCCGGGCAAATTTTCATTCATGGATAACCCTAATAATATTCGGCCATCGATATCGATTGGACTATACTTCGTATTCCACAAATGTGTTTTAGAATCCTGAATTGATAGTAACTTTTCAACTAATGAGATCCGTGCCTGTTCACTAGCCGATCCGTAGTTTCCTGTGCTCAGCGCCTCTAAATCATTAGCAATATTTATTAAATCGCGATAGTCGGTTGGATCAATGTTTGGATCATTAATAATTTCTGGTACCAGATTTTTAGTATTAACTCTCGTAGGATCTTTTCCGATTGCCCTTAAACCATTGACAGCGGCAACGTTACCAATGCTACTACCAACAGGCTCTTTCCCACTAATAAACGGATTATTGGTAATTACATTATTATAAAAGTTCTGTGCTTGTGCATCTGTCAGCCCACTGTTACTAAACGCTAAAATGGATGCATCCCAACTATCCAAAGTTGTTTTATTGGACGTATAATTAACCCCAATACTGATCGCTGAATCAACATCCGAAGCAGTATCAGCCTTAACCTGACTATCACCTGCGAAAAATAACAGGAACACCCCCATTAAGAGTGCGAACCAAGAAATAAATTGCTTTTTCTTCATGAATAAACTCTCCCCTATAATGAATCAAATATTGTCAAACGCAAAGTATCGCTAAGCTAGCCAACTTTTGACACCACAAAAAAAGCCTAGCTAGTCTATCTAGCTAGAGCCAATTTTCATCATTAATAACTAACGTCCGACAATTTTGAGCAGAGAAATCCCCGGAAAGTCTATTATTAATTGACAAAGTCGACCCTAAGAAGCTTTGCAATCAGCATAATAAACGTCTCCTGACTTGACCTCATCCCAGAATTGTCCTCTTCCCAGTTTTACCCAGTGAGTGGTGACAATCTGATCGATCTTACAGTAGCGAAGGGGCTGTAAAGGCTTTTCACCTTTTTCCGGATTATTATACTTCTTAACATCGCTGATTATAGCATTTTGTGAAATCGTTTACAATACCGTCAACAATCAAGGTGCTGAATTTGAAGTAGTGATTAATAAAAATGACAAAAATGTTAATTCCACCTAAGAAATTATGATTAGCTTAGGCTTTTTCATTCCAAGTTGATCACTTCAATATAAACTGCAACCCCGCTGCCGCAATCCCACCGATCAGCGGGCCAAACATCGGCACCCATGCATATCCCCATTCAGCGCTTCCTTTATTGGGAACTGGCAAAATGGTATACGCAAGTCGTGGTCCCCAATCACGGGCGGGGTTGATCGCAAACCCGGTCGTGGTTCCCAAGCCCGCACCGATCACCAATATCAATGTGCCAACAATGAACGGTTTCATCCCCTGGGTGAAGTCCCCCAAATTTAACAAGATAAAGATGAATGCAAAGGTAGCAATGACTTCTGATAGGAAGTTAAATAGTGGCGATTTAATGGCTGGTTGGGTCGCAAAGATCCCCACCTTATTACCGGATTTTTCATCGGGAGTTGCCTTGAAATGGGGTCTAAATTGAATAATAACTAACGCTGCGCCGACAAAAGCGCCTAAAAATTGCCCAATTAAATAGGGCATCACCTGATCCCACGGGAAGAAACCGAATAGTGCGTAACCGATTGTCACCGCTGGGTTCAGGTGCCCAAGCGACCCTAAAGATCCCGCAACGTAAACACCCATCGTCACCGCCAATCCCCAAGAAACGCAGATAAACAACCAGTCTGCACCCTTGGCATAGGATTGGTTAAGGTTAAAACCCGCACTCGTCCCTGCTCCTAATAAAATCAAAATCATCGTCCCAAAAAACTCACCAATGAAACCATGCATGTGAAAGCACCTTCTCCTCTATGTTTATAAATGTCCTTATTAAGGATAGCATAGGTTCACGACGCATTCACGATATTTCGGAAAGCGCTATCATATCGCATCAAATAACAAAATTTGATTTAAAAAACCGGCAATTGTCAACCTCCTTGACAACTAATATATCTGTTAGCTGTTTATTAAGCATAAACTGTATCCAGATACTCTAGAATTTCGGGCCCATAATAACAATTGAATTATTTAATTCAGCAATTATCGCTATTGATCGACGAATTGGAAGCTTTGCGGCACCGCATTCACAATTTATGAAAGCGTTGACAAATATATCAGTTTCCAATATACTATTAATGCTGCTAATTAGTATATTAATAACTTAGTTTTTATTTCTAGGAGGAGATTCGTTTGACAGCTGACTTACTTTCACTACTGTGGGTCGTTATTGGGATTGGCATCTTAGTATTCATGATTGCCAAGCTTAAAATCCACAATATTCTGGCATTATTAATTTCCCTCAATTGTCAAGTTAAGTGCAACACT
>NZ_AZFZ01000240.1 GCF_001435895.1 Lentilactobacillus parafarraginis DSM 18390 = JCM 14109
TTCGGTCTAACAAAGATTAAAAACAGGTTCTTATGGACTTTGTAAGAATCGATCCTGGAGAGGCCACTAATCAAAGTAAAATAAATCTTACAGAAGCACAAAAAGAAGCTATTTCAAAAAGTAAAAAAAATGCAGCACTGAAAATAATAGTCAGTGAACTGTAATAGAGCAAAGAAAGTTAAATGGATTTTCAAAATACAAACGGCCACTAGGGTATACCCTATTGGTCTTTTTTATTTCTGTGCTATACTAGGA
>NZ_AZFZ01000241.1 GCF_001435895.1 Lentilactobacillus parafarraginis DSM 18390 = JCM 14109
TTTTTCATATTGATTAGGCATAGTCATTACCACCTAACTATTATCGGTTATTTTGAGCTTGATTTAAAAAGGCGGCAACTTTTTTAGCAATCATTTTAATCTGTGGAGTGGTAAGTGTCCCATAATCCAAATTGGCTGATCTAATGATTTGCTTACCGAGATTTTGTTCAATTTTATTTTTTTCAGCTTTAATCTTTTGATTAAGCTGTTTTAATTTGGCTTCTTGTTTTTCTAAGTTACTTTGAGACA
>NZ_AZFZ01000242.1 GCF_001435895.1 Lentilactobacillus parafarraginis DSM 18390 = JCM 14109
CGGGAAATCCGTCTTGGGCTGCACCGACGCTGCAGTGGTTGAAGTTCCAGATTCAATTCATGGTGGATCTTCATAACGCCGTATCGCTGCTTGAATTCCGCAAAGATCCGCAGAATCCGTTGTTTTAAGTCCTCATCTTCGGCCCGGCGTTTTGAAGGCTTGGGGGATCGATAACGATAATACTGAGCTCTGGAAACACCGAGGATTCGGCACATCTTAGTTACCTGGTGGTGATGGCTTTCTTG
>NZ_AZFZ01000243.1 GCF_001435895.1 Lentilactobacillus parafarraginis DSM 18390 = JCM 14109
GCAAGTCTCGCCACAATAAAGCTTATCAAGAAAAGCGAGGCAAGATTCCAATCCCCAACAAGATTCATGATCGTCCGCGAGAAGCTGACAACCGTGTAGAAATTGGTCACTGGGAAGGTGATACCGTGTTAGGCAAAAGCGGAAAGGCTTGTGTCGTTACATTGGTTGACCGAAAATCTCGTTACCTGCTTATTGGTAAAGCTGCTAAAAGAACTTCAGAAGCAGTCACGGATACT
>NZ_AZFZ01000244.1 GCF_001435895.1 Lentilactobacillus parafarraginis DSM 18390 = JCM 14109
TAATCAAAAAGTAATCGTTTTGAGTTATTAAAGAAAACAGCATGTAAATATTTAGCATTATGCTTAACCATAGTTAAAGTTATCAAATATAAGGGAAGTAATATTAGGAATGTTACATAAAAGATTGATAAATAATTTATTATTTGAGGTAATTATAGTTGAATTATGTACAATATTTTCTTTCTATACTTTTTCAGTTTCCACAGAAGCAAGTGTTAACACCTTGGTAAGTG
>NZ_AZFZ01000245.1 GCF_001435895.1 Lentilactobacillus parafarraginis DSM 18390 = JCM 14109
ATATTCGAAACGACTTATTAACCCAGCAATTATTGACGTTTACCAAGCGGCCATATACCAGCTGGCAGTTAGTCAATCAGCAGGCCCAAACAATTGAGAAGCAATTAACCACGGTGCTAGCCAAACATGGTCACCAGTTAGACGATTTGAAGCCTACTGATCGGGGCATGCTAGCCGCTTATCAACCAAGCGAACTCGAATTCATTTCTAAAGCGGTGAAAAATTTACGG
>NZ_AZFZ01000246.1 GCF_001435895.1 Lentilactobacillus parafarraginis DSM 18390 = JCM 14109
GCCCAGGTGTTCACCCGCGCCAACCTGCAGGCCACGTTCGGCGGCATGTTGCGGCATTTCCTGCTGCCCGACACGGACGACCAGCCCGGCCGGGACGTGGGCATCTTCTCCGACGACGAGCGTCCGCTGGTGTTTTACGGCGACGTGGCGACGGCGCGGGAATCGCGCGACGGACACGGAGAAGCGGACCATGCTTGACTGGCTCACCGAACCGTTCGGCTAC
>NZ_AZFZ01000247.1 GCF_001435895.1 Lentilactobacillus parafarraginis DSM 18390 = JCM 14109
TTCGAGCGGACCGTTATCATATGGATAACCTTGTTTGGAATATGAATGCCTAATCAGGTGCCGCTTTAACAGGCCTTCATAAGCAATACTGGTGTATTGTGAACCCATATCAGAGTGCAAAAAGGTTGGCTTAGAAGCCCTTCTCAAGGCTTGCAACAATGTCTTAATAATCAGTTTCGATGTCATCTCTTTGCCAATGTTGAAAGCGATGATTTGCTTACTA
>NZ_AZFZ01000248.1 GCF_001435895.1 Lentilactobacillus parafarraginis DSM 18390 = JCM 14109
CTATATATCTTAAAGACCGGCGCTCAATGGCGGGCATTACCGCATGATTTTCCCAAGTGGCAAACGGTCTACACGTATTTTCGCTTATGGTCTCGGCAACCAACGCCAGCAGAGCCATCACTGTTAGATCAGGTTTTAAAAAAATTGTCGCTACCTTACGATCCAAGCAGGATCGTTCGGCGTTAACTTCCTTCATTATCGTTGACGCTCAGAG
>NZ_AZFZ01000249.1 GCF_001435895.1 Lentilactobacillus parafarraginis DSM 18390 = JCM 14109
AATCGAGCGGCTTTAAATGCCGTGCTCTGGCAACTCAAGGTCGGCTCACCCTGGCGAGACTTGCCTACCGAGTTTGGTTCTTGGAAAACCGTTTATAGCCGGTTCCGAAAGTGGACGGATAGTGGTCTCTTCGAACAGATCTTCAAAATCATTTGTGAGGACGACGATCCCGACATGGAGAATGTCAGCCTGGACTCGACGACTATTCGGG
>NZ_AZFZ01000025.1 GCF_001435895.1 Lentilactobacillus parafarraginis DSM 18390 = JCM 14109
TTTTACTTTAACTTTGGGGGTATAGCTCATTTCCACCTTTCAAAATGGCGCTTTTGTTTTGACATTATTCGGTTCCCATTTGCCGGCGAACCCGATTCAACAGCAGCAGCGTCATGAGCGCGACGACTGTGAATATGCCACCGCCTAATCCCAACCAGTTTAAGCCAAAGTGGGTCACAATCCCCCCACCGGCCGCGGAACCAACCGCAATCCCAACGTTATTGAAGATCGAAATCAACGAGGATGCGAGAACCATCGATTGGGGATAGTCCTGTTCTGCGACCGCCAAATAAAACATCTGCATCGGCGAGTTGAGCAGGTACATGGTCATTCCAAGGCAAAATAGGCAGACCAACCCGAGCCACGGCATTGCAAATACAAAGCTCAATGCGATCAACGTAATTGCCTGAATGATAAAAACGCGTTCCATAGATTTCAGCCCATTACCATTGGCAAGGCGCCCACTGAACTGGTTACTGAACAGCGAGGCCAACCCAAAGATAAAGAGAAACGGCGTCACGAACGCGTTGGGAAAGTGTAAACCACCGGTCACAATTGGCCGCAAGTATGTATACACAACGTAAACCCCGCCCAAATTTAGCACTGGCAGTAAAATCCCCAACAAAATCCGCTTATCCTTGAACAGCTGGAGTTGATCCAGCAACCCGGTTGTTGCCCCCTGAGTCAGATCGCTTGGTAATGAGAGCATAAACATGAACGCAATCACAACTGAGATTGCGACTATCAGCCAAAACGCGACCCGCCAGCCAACTTGATCACTAATCCAGGTGCCAATTGGGACCCCAAAGACTGAGGCGATGCTATAACCAGAGAAAACCCAGGAAATCAGCCAGGCCCGCTTTTGCGGTGGCGCAATCACCGCAGCAAAGGTAATGGCGATCGACACCATGATCCCAGCGACCACGGCATTTAAAATTCGGGAAACTGCCAGAAGAAAGTAACTGGTGGCAACTGCTGTTAACACGTTAGAAGTGATAAAGACAATTAGTAGTCCCAACATCACCCGACTCAATCGGTGCTTTCCAACCAGCATCGACAAAACCGGTGTCGTAATTGCATAGACAATGGCAAATAACGTGACCAGAAACCCAATTGCTGAGATCCCCACGTGAAATGAACTTGCAAGGTCGTTAATTATCCCGACGATGATAAACTCGCTCATCCCTAATATGAAGCCAATGGAAATCAAAATGAAGCTTTGAACCTTAAATGTTTTCATATACCCCCCCTTACCTGTTCCGAAAACAAAACAGCTGGACACTTGTCTCAATAATTCGAACACTCAAAATATTAGCATGGGCGTCTCAGCCGTACAATACGAAAACCAAAAGAAGTTTCGATTAATGGCGGTGCGGTTCACTTGAATGGGGCCCCTCGAGTTACAAACGATCGGTAGAGCCCAGGTTTATAAAAATTTCGGCGATCAAGATACCAAAAAAGATCGGAACAATTATCCCGATCGTAAAGCTGTTAAATGACATTTTGAATGATAATCTAATCGTCTACGTCGTGAAAATCAACGCCTTCCTTAGCGTAGAAGTCGAGGATTGATTGACGTTGATCCATAAATTTAGGCGGTAATGACAATTGCGATCCCATTGTCAGAATCGGCTCCTCTAGTGAGAATCCAGGCGCCATAGTGGCTAATTCGATCCGGTTATCGCCAGGATCACGGACATAAATGCTCTTGAACCATCCGCGGTCGGCATACTCTTCCCGATTCAGATGCATTGCCTCAGCCTTATCCCAGAACTCGAACAGCACCTTTTCGCTGGGAACCTGAAGGGCAATATGATCGATGCTCCCCCGACCAAATCGGGTTCGTTCGTCGGGATGATCACTCTTAAACAGCTCGATAGATTGCGGGCCATCCAGCGCCACTTGATTATCCTGAATTGGGATGCCCAACCAGTCGTGAAAGAAACTCGCCGTCGCATCCGGATCCGGGACGTGCATTTCGGTTCCTAAAAAACCGCTAATTTGAAATTCTGGTGGAATGCCATTATTCGGAACCACTCGCCAATCCGTCAATTTATCAGGCGTTTCAATCATTTTAACTTCAATGTTGTCAGGATCAGCAAATTGAATCCCATTTTCCATTTCGGTTACAGGGAACCCATTTTCGCTCATCCGACTATTCCAAAAGTCAGCACTGCCCTGAGGAATTGCGAGCTTGATGTTATTGAAGAAGTGCTTTCCATCCGTTCGGCGTCCCAGTAGCGGCAATACGAAAAAGGTCACCACCGTCCCCGGCGTGCCTAAATAGTCGCCATAAAATAAGTGCCGAATTCTGATATTCTCCTGATTAACGGTATTTTTGACCAACCGCATTCCTAATATTTTGGTGTAGAAATGGATATTCTGCTTTGCATCTCGAGTTAATAACGAAATATGGTGAGTTCTCATTTTTTCATCCCTCCGGCTCTATATACTATCTGCATTGTATCATGATTGTATGCGCTTTCTAAAAAATGCGACGTTTTCCTTCCCAATCGCCATCGCAGCCAGCAATTCCGTCACTCATAATTGTTCCAAACAAACTGTCACTAATTTGAGCAAACCATTTGACCTTTTTTGACCAATCAACTAAACTGTATTCATGAACTTGGCGAGAGCCATCTTTCATAAAACCAATAAGGAGGCATACTCAATGAATTTAGTGCCAACCGTTATTGAGCAATCAGCTAATGGCGAACGGGCGTATGACATTTACTCACGTTTGCTAAAAGACCGAATTATCATGTTATCAGGCCCAATCGAAGACGACATGGCTAATGCGATCATTGCCCAATTACTTTTCTTGGATGCCCAAGATTCCGAAAAAGATATTTACCTTTACATCAACTCACCAGGTGGTGTGATCACGTCTGGGATGGCGATTTTCGATACGATGAACTTTGTTAAGGCAGACGTTCAGACAATCGTTATGGGAATGGCTGCTTCAATGGCTTCCGTTCTTGCATCGTCAGGTGCCAAGGGCAAGCGTTTTGCTTTGCCACACGCCCAGGTCCTGATTCACCAACCTTCTGGTGGTGCTCAAGGTCAACAAACCGAAATTGAGATTGCCGCTGAAGAAATTCTGAAGGCTCGTAAGATGATTAATGAGCTCTTAGCTAAGAATTCCGGCCAGCCAATCGAAAAAATCAACAAGGATACTGAACGTGATAATTACTTGACCGCTCAGGAAGCCGTTGATTATGGCTTGTTGGATGGCATCATGAACAACAGTTCCCAAAAGAAATAATCTAACCATTAACCGTCACAAAGGCGATTAATCACCCGACTGAAGCAAACGAGATCGTCTGCTTCAGTCTTTTTGTATCTAATTAAGTGGCCGTTATCTTAGCAGTGAACTTACATGATTGCCAATCGGTTCTGGACAGACTAAAATAAGGATGAATGTTAAGAAATTAACATGATTGATAAGCATATTTACAACGATTTTAATTTAACATAATCGAGGTAGTTATCATGAAATCACAAAGTACAACGACAATGGCAACCAGCCATCAATCCTCAATTCCAGAAACAATCCCCACCAAAATGAAGGCTTGGGAAGTTGTTAAACCGGGGCCAATTGATGGGGCGCAATCTCCGTTAAAGTTCACGACTAAACCGGTACCGGTTCCGCAACGAGGCGAGGTGTTGGTCCGAGTGATTGCCTGCGGTGTCTGTCACACTGATCTACACGTTGCTGAAGGCGACCTCCCCGTTCATCAGGACCACGTCACACCCGGCCACGAGATTGTTGGCAAGGTCGTTAAAAACGGCCCAGCCACGAGTCGATTTAAACTCGGTGACCGAATCGGAATTCCATGGTTACGCTGGACCTGCGGCGTTTGTGAATACTGTCGGGCAGGTAAAGAAAATCTCTGCCCCAACTCACTGTATACTGGATGGGATCACGACGGCGGTTACGCGGAATACGTCACCGTTCCTGAAGGATTTGCCTACCGAATTCCTGAAAGATTCGACTCCCTGACCGCCGCTCCCCTGTTATGTGCCGGGATCATTGGCTATCGGGCGTTTGAACGGGCAAACGTTCCGGCCGGTGGTAGCCTCGGTCTATACGGCTTCGGTGGCTCTGCCCACCTGACCGCTCAATTGGCCATGGACCAAGGAATTGAAGTCCACGTCCTCACGCGTGGTGAAGATGCCCGTAAATTTGCGTTACAGCTTGGGGCAGCCTCTGCCAATGGCGCGTATGATTTGCCGCCGGTTAAACTGGATTCAGCGATCATTTACGCCCCAGTGGGAGATATCGTCCCTAAGGCGTTGGAGGCCTTGAAGCCGGGTGGCACGTTAGCAATGGCCGGCATTCATTCCACCGATATTCCCGCACTTTCGTATACTGATCACATTTTCCACGAGAAAAACCTCACCAGCGTTGAAAGCAATACCCGTCGAGACGGCGAAGAATTTTTGCGGCTTGCGGATCGCTTGGATATCCATCCAGAAATCCATGAATATCCGCTTGCCGATGCGCAAAAGGCGTTAGAATACGTTTCTCATGGGGACATCAAGGGTGCTTGCGTCCTCCGGGTCAGTGAGGGCTAATTTTCAAAAAGCAATGACAGGAAACTGATTTGGACCACACGTTTGACAACATAATCGTCAGGTATATAAAAGGTGAGACAATCTATCCGGTTGTCTCACCTTTTTTCCATATATGATTCAGCATCACTTAAGCAATTTCGCCTTCCCCAAGCTTGCTGGCATATTCATTAATCTTTCGCAATCGATGGTTGATTCCCGACTTGGAAATCGGGCCGCCCTCGACCAGTTCTCCCAACTCCTTGAGACTAACTTCGGGGTGCTGCAACCGGGCACGAGCAACCTGAGCAAGTTTGGGTTCCAACTTATTTAGGCCGATCACGTCATCGATCAGTTTGATATTTTCAATTTGTTTACTGGCAGCGTTCGCAACTTTATTTAAATTTGCATTTTCGCAGTTGACCAGTCGATTAACTGAATTGCGCATGTCCCGGACAATTCGAATGTCCTCAAATTTCAGCATCGAACTGGTAGCGCCAATTAGCTGAAGAAAATCGGCAATCTTTTCAGCCTCCTTGAGATACGTAATGTACCCACTGCGCCGCTTAGTCGTCCGCGCCTTCAAATGGTACTTGTTCATCATCTCAGCAATCATATCATTGTGACTTTCATACAGTGAATAAATTTCCAAGTGATAACGGGACGTCTCTGGATTATTAACCGATCCGCTGGCCAAGAAAGCACCGCGTAAATATGATCGAATCTGCGCGTCGTTTTTAAGCAGCTTTTGCGGGACCCGCTCAACAATCTGGATCCCATCAAATATTTTCAGATCATCCAAAACTTCGGTGGCTTTATCCTCAACGCGCAAGATGTATAAATTATTCTTCTTTAACTTCATTTTCCGCCGAACACTCAGTTCGCCGGTGATTCCGTAAAATTTAGACAGCAATTGATACATTCTTCTGGCAATTGCAGGATTTTCCGAAGAGACATTCAGGACAAAATGATGGTGAGATAGTGATAACGAGCCATTAATTCGAATTAAAGCCATCAACTCGGCTTTTGCATTGTCTCGATGGACGGTCAATGCCGTTAATTCTTTTTTGACCTCGCTTGCATATGACATGTATCTGCCCCCTATTCGTCGTCGGTTGAGCGACCGATTAAATTCAGCAATTCATCAGCAACTTCCTGGCCGTTATGAAACGCCCCGCGATCCTTTAACTGCAAAAAGTCTGCGGAGATCACGCGACAACCCATTCTTCTGAGACCGGCAAAATCATGCTTAACCGGCTGGGATACTTCGTTCCATTTTTTATAATCAATGTATTCTGAAGGAACTTCCTTCATATTTACCAGAACCGTGTTGATAAAGTTCATGCCAAGATGCTGGTTTAGCACTCGGACATGATCCGCCTCGGTAAAGTTTTCGGTTTCGCCCTTCTGGGTCATAATATTACAAATATACACGATGTCGGCAGTTGTCCGTTTGAGGGCGTCACCGACGTTTTCGATCATCAAATTGGGCAGGATACTGGTAAATAAGCTTCCGGGCCCCAACACAATCTGGTCCGCATCCATGATGGCGTTAACCACTTCGTCAACGGCTTCCGGTTTGTGGGAATCGTCGTTGGTTTCCACCCATACCCGCTTAATTAACTTGTTGGCCGCCGTAATTTCCGATTCACCACTCATATGGGTCCCGTCGCTAAACTCAGCGTTGAGTTCGAGCGGCTCATTAGCGGCTGGAAAAATATGGCCGTCAACCTTCATCATCCGACTCAAAATTTGAACCGCATCGAAAATCCCGCCGCGTTTTTCAGAAAGCGCCGCAATAATTAAATTACCAATCGCGTGCCCCGCAAAAAATTGATCGCTGCTCTTAAACCGATACTGGAAGAGATCGAGCTCCAACTGGGGTAAATCCGAAAGGGCTACCATGACGTTTCGAATATCTCCAGGCGGCACCACGTTAATGTAATTGCGTAAAATACCAGATGAACCACCGTCATCGGCCACCGTGACGATGGCGGTAATATCGACGTGGCGATTTTTTAAATTTTTTAAAATAACTGGAAGCCCAGTTCCTCCACCAATCACGACAATTTTCGGCCGGTGGGTGTGTAGCGCGTCAATCATTAGTTTTCACCCTTTCCCCTATGCCGATCAATGTCGCGATGCGTAATATTAACCGGATACTGAGAATACTTTGCTTTTAAATCATTTCCTAGCCTTTGGGCAATGGCGACCGAACGATGCTGACCCCCGGTACACCCAATGGCAATCGTCAAACTTGCCTTGCCCTCTTTTTCATAACCCGGCAAGGTAAAATTGAGCATGTCACGTAACTTTGTATAAAATTCTTCAGCACCTTCAGAATGCATCACGTAATCCTTCACAGATTGGTCCAAGCCAGTCTTAAAGCGCATCTTGGGATCATAGTATGGATTAGGCAGGAAACGGACATCCATGACAATATCCGCGTCCAATGGCAACCCATATTTGAACCCAAATGACATGACTTCCACATGGAATGTATTGGTCGTATCCATCGACTCGAAGTTATGAAAAACTTCCTCACGAAGGCGCCGAGGTGACATATTGGTGGTATCAACCACTAAATCAGCCGCCTTCTTAACGTTGGCCAGCAGATCGCGTTCCTTATGGATGCCATCGATCACCCGCCCATTTCTGGCAAGCGGATGTGCTCGCCGCGTCTCTTTATAACGCGAAACCAATTTGGTATCGGATGAATCAAGAAAGATAATGTCAACATCATCATCTCGACGCAAATCATCAAACATCCCGATAATCTCGTCATAGAAGACTTGTGAACGCAAATCGATGACCAGCGCAATTTTATTAATGTCCCGTTCCATGCGAATTAGTTCCTTGAAGCGGGGGAGCAGTGTTGGCGGCATATTATCCACGCAAAAGTACCCTAAATCTTCAAAACTCTGCATGGCAACGGTTTTGCCAGCGCCACTCATTCCGGTGATAATCACAAATTGATTGTTTACAGCCATGGTTGTAATTTCCTTTCATTTAACAAACTCATTAGAGTATAACATACCGGGCGTATCATTTTAACCTAAATAACGGTTTTCAAAATAATTGCGGGTTAACAGCCCTCATTGAATCCACAGCCAGGAATAACAAAAATGGGCCAACAGCTCATCGCCTAATGGCCCACATCCGATTTATGCAAATAGTGATTACTTGGATGTTTGGCTGACAGACCGCTTTTTAGCCTGTTCGGTCAACTTTTTATCGCGTATCAAAACTGGCTTTAAATACTGGCCGGTATAACTTTGCTTAGCTTCGGCAACCTCTTCGGGCGTTCCGGTTGCGACAATCCTACCGCCGCCATCACCGCCTTCAGGGCCAAGGTCAATCAGATGATCGGCATTCTTTACGACATCCAGATTATGTTCAATAATCAGCACCGTGTTTCCCTGATCGACTAATTGCTGTAAGACGCCCAGTAACTTCCGAATATCCTCGCTGTGAAGGCCAGTCGTCGGTTCATCTAAAATGTAGAAGTTTTTGCCATTTGCTTTCTTATAAAGCTCGGAGGCCAACTTCATTCGTTGGGCTTCGCCACCGGAGAGCGTTGTGGCAGGCTGGCCGAGGGACACATACCCCAAGCCAACGTCCTTAATGGTCTGCAATTTCCTGGTGATCTTTGGAATGGCACTGAAGAAATCCAGAGCTTCCTCAACGGTCATATCAAGAACGTCAGCAATATTCTTACCTTTATACTCAACTTCAAGGGTTTCAGCATTGTACCGTTTGCCGTGACAAACTTCGCATGGCACGTATACATCGGGCAAAAAGTTCATTTCAATCTTCAAAATCCCGTCACCATGACAGGTTTCACAACGCCCGCCCTTAACATTGAAACTGAAGCGGCCCTTCTTGAAGCCTCGTAACTTTGCATCGTTCGTATTGGCAAATAAGCCGCGGATGTCATCAAACACGCCGGTATAGGTCGCTGGGTTACTGCGAGGGGTTCTGCCAATTGGCGTCTGATCAATGTTTACAATCTTTTCAATATTTTTATAACCGGAAATTGACTTATATTTACCAGGACGTTCAGAGTTGTGGTTTAGCTTCTGAGCCAACGCCTTCTTTAAAATATCATTAACCAGCGTCGACTTTCCAGAACCGGAAACGCCAGTCACCACGATAAATTCTCCCAGTGGAAAATCAACCGTAATATTTTTAAGGTTATTTTCAGCAGCCCCGGTCACCCGGACCTTTTTGCCGTTACCCTGACGCCGTTTCTCCGGAACTGGAATAAATCGCTTACCAGCTAGATACTGGCCAGTAATCGAATTTGGTGCCTGGGCAATTTGATCCGGGGTTCCCACAGCCATCACTTTACCCCCATCACGCCCGGCGCCTGGACCAATATCCACAATGTAGTCTGCAGCCCGCATCGTGTCTTCATCGTGTTCAACCACAATTAAGGTATTTCCCAAATCGCGCATTTTCTTCAGCGAAGCAATCAACCGGTCATTATCACGTTGATGAAGCCCAATTGAAGGCTCATCAAGAATGTAGAGGACCCCAGACAAATTCGACCCAATCTGAGTCGCCAACCGGATACGTTGCGCCTCGCCACCAGAAAGCGTCCGTGCAGATCGTGACAGGGTCAGATAATCCAACCCAACGTTGCGTAGAAAAGTTAACCGGTCCGTAATTTCCTTAATAATTGGTTTGGCAATCATTGTATCCTGGTCACCGAAAGTCAGGTTTTCAAAGAAATGTAATTCCGCTGAGATATCCAAAGCAGACACCTTGGCAATGTCTTCATTACCGACTTTGACAGCCAGAGCCTTGCGATTCAACCGGTAACCATGACAGGTTTGACAAACCAATTCGGTCATATAGCTGCTCAGGTTATTCCGAGTAAAGTCACTGCTGGTATTATGATACCGGCGATCAACGTTATTGATGACCCCTTCAAACGGTCCATTAACATCCCGAACGCCACCGAAGTCACTTTCCAACTTAAAATGGAAGTTCTTCGTTTTCGAACCGTACAACACGAAGTCGCGGTCCTTCTTAGGAAGTTTCTCAAACGGAACATCCATGTCAACGCCCTGAGCTTTGCAGGCCTGAGCCAGCATGTTGGGGTACCACTTTGACCCAGTTGGGCTCCAAGGGGCTAAGGCTCCCTCATTCAACGTCTTTGATTTATCTGGAACCACCAAGTCAGGATCAACTTCGAGCTTCATTCCCAACCCGTCACAATCAGGACAAGCGCCGATTGGCGAGTTAAACGAAAAGAGCCGGGGTTCGAGTTCACCGACCGTAAACCCACAAATTGGGCAAGCGTAGTGTTCTGAAAAAACCATTTGGGGCCGTTCCCCCAAAAAATCGGCCGTCGCATAACCGCCGCTTAACCGTAGGGCCGCTTCCAAGGAATCAGACAGCCGGTTATTAATCCCGTCTTTAACGACGATTCGGTCAATCACGATATTAATATCATGTTTTTTATTCTTATCTAAATCAATTGGGTCGTCCACATCATGCGTCTCGCCATCAACCTGAACCCGAACGAAGCCTTCGCGCTTGATTTTCTCGAACACCTTTTTGTGCTGCCCTTTACGGCCCCGGACAATCGGGGAGAAAATTTGCAGCTTTGTTCGTTCAGGCAATTTCATAATTTGAGAAATCATTTGGTCAACCGATTGACTGGTGATCACCGTTCCGTCATTTGGACAGATGGGAACGCCAACTCGTGCCCAAAGTAACCGGAAATAATCATTAATTTCCGTGACCGTTCCAACTGTGGACCGCGGGTTCTTAGAAGTCGTCTTTTGGTCAATGGAAATGGCCGGACTTAACCCTTCGATCGAATCAACATCCGGTTTATCCATCTGGCCCAAAAATTGACGGGCGTACGACGACAGGCTTTCAACGTACCGGCGTTGCCCTTCCGCGTATAGCGTGTCAAATGCCAACGAACTTTTGCCGGAACCAGACAGGCCCGTCATTACGACCAGTTTATTTTTAGGAATCGTCACGTTCACGTTTTGCAAATTGTGTGCGCGCGCGCCGCGGATTATTATTTTATCATTTGCCAAACTCAAATCTCCTTTAACTAATCTGCGCCTTTAATTCCATGATTGTATCACGCAGAGTTGCGGCTTGCTCAAAATCAAGCTTCTTGGCTGCTTCCCGCATTTCATCGGTTAACTTGCTCAACATTGACTTTTGATCCTTCGTACTCATTTGTTCAAAATCGCTTTCAACAAAATCATCCTTTTCACCACTATCGTCAGTTGATTTCGTAATCGAGATTGCGTCGCGAATCGGCTTAATAATGGTTTTCGGCGTAATGCCGTGTTCCTGATTGTACTTAATTTGAATGGCCCGTCGGCGAGCAGTCTCATCCATCGCGGCCTTCATCGAATCAGTAACCGTATCAGCGTACATAATAACGGCCCCGTGTTCATTTCGAGAAGCCCGGCCGATGGTTTGGATCAGCGATCGCTCATTACGCAGAAAGCCTTCCTTATCAGCATCCAAAATTGCGACCAGGGACACTTCGGGCACGTCAATCCCTTCACGCAATAGGTTAATGCCGACCAGCACGTCAAATTTACCCAGACGAAGATCCCGAATAATCTGGGTTCGCTCAAGGGTTTTAATGTCTGAATGCAGGTACTTGACCTTGATTCCCAAATCCTTCAGGTAGTCGGTTAAATCCTCGGCCATCTTTTTTGTCAGCGTCGTCACAAATACCCGTTCATGCTTATCAACCCGCTTGTTGATTTCACCAACCAGGTCATCCATCTGGCCCATAATTGGCCGAACGTCAACCGTTGGATCTAGTAAGCCCGTTGGCCGAATGATTTGTTGGACAACGTCCTTGGTCTGATCCATTTCATAGGGACCGGGCGTAGCAGACATATACACCACTTGATGAACCCGCTTTTCAAATTCGGGTAATGTGAGCGGCCGATTATCAAGCGCACTTGGCAGCCGGAAACCGTAGTCAACCAGCTGCTGTTTCCGAGCCCGATCACCATTGTACATCCCGCGAATTTGTGGCATGGTTTGGTGAGATTCATCAACGACGGTCAGGTAATCGTCTGGGAAAAAGTCCAGTAGCGTAAACGGCGGCTGGCCGGGCTTTCGCCGGTCCATAAACCGTGAATAATTTTCAATTCCGCTGGTATAACCCATTTCCCGCATCATTTCAATATCATACGTCGTCCGTTGTTTAAGCCGTTGCGCCTCAAGCAGTTTGCCTTCTTTTTCAAACTTGGCAACCTGATCGTCCATCTCCTGTTTGATTTCTGGAAGTGCCAGTTTCATCACATCATCACTGGTCAAAAAGTGAGTTGCCGGAAAAATGGCAATATGCTCCCGGTCACCAATCACTTCACCAGTCAGGGTATCAACTTCCCGAATTCGGTCAATTTCGTCGCCAAAAAACTCCACCCGAAAAGCATGTTCATCCCAGGAAGCCGGAAAAATTTCAACAACGTCGCCATGAACCCGGAATCGGCCCCGTTGAAAATCAATGTCGTTTCGATCATATTGAATATCTACCAACTGCCTTAACAGATGATCACGTTCAATATTTTGACCGACTCGAAGTGACACAACGTGATTGCGGTACTCGCTGGGATCCCCCAAACCAAAGATTGATGAAACAGACGCCACCACAATCACGTCATTGCGTTCCAACAACGAACTCGTGGCTGAATGTCGGAGTTGATCGATTTCATCATTAATGGAAGAATCCTTCTCAATGTAAGTATCACTCGAAGGCACGTACGCTTCTGGTTGATAATAATCATAGTAACTTACAAAGTACTCCACAGCGTTATGTGGGAAAAATTCCTTAAACTCACCGTATAATTGCCCAGCCAGCGTCTTATTGTGGGACAACACCAAAGTCGGTTTATTGACCTGCGCGATCACGTTAGAGATTGTAAAGGTCTTCCCAGTCCCAGTCGCGCCCAACAGGATCTGGGCCTTTTTGCCCTCATCGATGCCAGAAACTAGTTTCTTGATGGCCGCTGGTTGGTCGCCAGTTGGCTTGTATTTAGATACCAGATCAAATTTATGATCATTTTCTCGTTCGATCAATCAAAATTCCCCCTGACTGAAAATCGAAGCATCCAAAGACTAAAAAAGGCAGGGATCATGATGGCAATTCCCGACCCTTTGTGACAATCTTTGGCTTCACTAACGCTAACAAATCTATCCACTAGCCATTTTACCATACGAACATACTTTCGCAAACGATTATTTATCGGGACTTTGATTTTTCAAAACCCGCCGTGTCAATTTTCGTAATTTTTCCTGCGTTGTAAAATTTTCAGCCAACATTTCCGGAATCACTTTAGTAACAACATATTGAACGCAGTGCATATCCCGGTATTCCAGCATGGTTGACAGGCTTTCCTTATACATTTCAGGATACACCTCTTCTGGATTTCCTTTTTGGATCTCACCGAACGATTCGTAAAGCAAATCCACCTTATCGGCAACCGCCAAAATGCGGCCTTCGAGGGTGTCATCCTTGCCCTCCGATAATCGCCGGCGATAGGCATCTTGAAATTCTGTTGGAATTTCGTTTTGGACAAAATTCTCGGTCAACTTGTCATCGACATCGGCCAGCATGGATCGCAACACTGGCGTCGCATACTTAACCGGTGTCTTGATATCGCCGATGAACCGCTCAGTATAATCGTGATTCAGCGCTTTTTCATATAGCAGCCGCCAGTTAATCGATTCGCCAGCATTTTCTTCAACGTCACCTAAGAACTGAGCAATTTCGGTCACTTTAAAGGAATGAGCGGCCACTGAGTGCTGCTCAAATTTGAAATATCCGGGTGCCCGGTTAATCAATTCCAACTCGTCTAAGCTTTCCAAATATTGATGCATTCCCATCGTCGTTTCCCCCGTCCACTTTGATTTCGATACCAAAGAAGGCCGAGAATCAATTCCCGACCTTCTTTCGTTATATTTATCGTATCGCATTGTAAATGAAATTCAACTATCAACTGATGATTATCTGGAAACTTCGGACTTATCAGCTTCACTGTGAGCTTCCACGTACTTAAACGCTTGCTGACCAGCAATGCCACCCTCACCAACAGCAGTCGTGATCTGGCGTAAATTCTTCTCACGAACATCGCCAATGGCATAAATCCCCGCAACGGCGGTTTCCATCTTATCATTGGTTTCAATCCAGCCATCGTCGTTAGTGATGTTCAATCCAGCAAACGGCTCAGTCATTGGCAATAACCCGACGTAAATAAAGACGCCTGACGTTGCAATTTCTGAAGTTTCGTTCGTTTGATTATTAACGACCTTAACGCCGGTAACCTTGGTATCATCACCAATAACGTCGGTCACGTTCGTGTTCCAAACAAAATCAATTTTGTCGTTTGCAAATGCCCGGTCCTGCAACACTTTTTGCGCCCGTAATTGATCACGGCGATGAATAACTGTAACGTGATTAACAATTCCGGCAAGGTACGAGGCCTCTTCGATTGCGGAGTCACCGCCACCAACGACAACCACGTCCTTGTTTCTGAAGAATGCCCCATCACATACGGCGCAGTAGGAAACACCCTTACCACCGTATTCCTGCTCACCAGAAATTCCCAGCTTCTTATATTCGGATCCGGTTGCAATGATCACAACCTTAGCTTCTAGTTCGTCACTATCGGTTTTAACCACCTTAATGGTTCCCTTATCTTCAATCGATTCAACGGAACCATAAACGTACTCGGCGCCAAAGTTAACCGAACTGTCATACATCTGTTGGGACAGATCAGGACCCATGATTGATTTAAAGCCGGGATAGTTTTCAATTGCGGCCGTGTTATTCATTTGACCACCATAAATGCCGCGGTCAACCATCGCAACCGACAGATTTGCCCGTGAAGCATAAAGCGCCGCGGTCATTCCACCGGGGCCGGCACCAATCACAACGACATCGTATTTTTTAGCCATATGGACCCTCCTCTGAAATAAAAATCTACAACTGTCAATATACTATTAAAAAGTAAGCTAGTCTAGTATTTCATCTTATTTTTTCTTTTTCGCATCTTCATCGGTCAACTGCTTGCCCAAATCTTTCAGATAAGCGCGCAACCCGGTTGAAATTTCAGGATGCTGAAGACCAAAGATAATGTTGGTTTTTAACCAGCTCAATTTATTACCGGTATCGTAACGCGCCCCTTTAAATTCATGGGCAAACACCCGCTGAGTTCGGTTGAGCGTGTCAATTGCCGACGTTAACTGAATTTCCCCACTGGCGTCGGGCTTCGCATCTTCCAGAATGCCAAAAATCTCGGGTGTCAACAAGTAGCGCCCAATAATTGCCAGGTCACTCGGGGCCTTCTCTGGCGATGGCTTTTCAACAAATTTCTTAACGTTAAACAACCCGGGTCGAACCTCTTCTGACGGATCAATCACCCCATACTTGGAAATGTCGCGGTGGGCAACCTTCTTTACCGCCAGCGTTGAAGCACCAGTCTGCTGGTAACTATCCATGAGCTGCTTGGTTAACGGCACCTTGTCCTGCATAACATCATCACCCAACATCACCACGAATGGTTCGTTGCTGATGAAGCTGCGAGCAGTATAGATGGCATCCCCAAGGCCGCGGGGATGCGACTGACGAATGAAATAAATGTTCATATCATTGGTCTTGCGAATCGTCTCCAACATGTCCGTCTTGTGCCGTTCTTCAAGATTTTGTTCAAGCTCGGGATTGGCGTCAAAATGGTCTTCGATCGAACGTTTACCCTTGCCGATCACAATCACAATGTCTTTGATGCCTGATTTTTTGGCTTCTTCAACAATAAATTGAATCGTTGGGGTATCAACAATTGGCAGCATTTCCTTAGGTAACGCTTTGGTCTCAGGTAGAAAACGAGTGCCAAGTCCCGCAGCGGGAATCACAGCTTTGGTTACTTTTTTTTGCATATTCAATGCCTCATCTTTCTCAAACGCAAGTCGGTCAGACCGACTACCTTTTGATTATTAAATAGGATTAGATATAGAAACCATGCCCAACTAGGATCTCATTTCTAGCCAATTTCCGAACGACCTTCACGCGTCATTAACTGATTGATGGTTTCCTTAATGTCGGCCCCATCGTAGAGGACGTGGTAGATCGCACTGGTAATTGGCATCTCAACCCCGCGTTTCTTAGATAGTTCATAAGCAGCGCGGGTGGTTGCAACCCCTTCAATAACCATTCCCATATTTTTAATGACTGCCTCAAGCGATTCCCCACGGCCAAGTTCATTGCCGGCCCGCCAGTTTCGTGAATTCGTACTGGTAGCTGTTACAATAATGTCACCGACGCCGGAAAGGCCAATAAATGTCAGTGGGTTCGCCCCAAACGACGTTCCCAGCCGAGAAATTTCGGCTAATCCCCGGGTCATCAGTGCTGCCTTGGCGTTATCTTTATACCCTAAACCATACAGGGCGCCGGCGCCTAATGCAATAATATTTTTCAACGCGGCGCCAAACTCAACGCCGATCACGTCGTCACTGGTATAAACCCGGAAATAATTGTTCATAAACAGATCCTGAATTTCACTGGCTGCCCGCTGATTATCGCTGGCAACGGTCACCAATGTAATGTCGTGGGTGACCACGTCTTCGGCCTGACTGGGGCCGGACAATACGGAGATCGACTGCCGATTTTCGGGATCAATTTCTTCAGATAGGACTTGCGAAAGTCGTAAATAGGTTTTCTCCTCAATTCCCTTCGATGCATGAATAATATTAACCGAGTGGTTGCGGTCCTTCAAGATCGCGGCCACTTGGCGGGCGACAGACCTGGTTACCTGAGTTGGGACGACAAACAATATGTAGTCAACCCCGTCAATTGCCGCTGCCAAATCATGGTAGGCGGAAATTGATTCAGAGAATGTGTAGTTTTTAATATACTTGGGATTGGTATGGGTCTCATTAAACTGGGCCACCTGTTTTTCGTTATACGACCATAACCTAACGTGGGAACCATTTTCATCAAGAACACTTGCTAAAACGCTTCCCCACGATCCAGCACCTAGAACTGCAATTTCTTTAGTCATTATTATTCTCCTTTAGTGAGTCGGTAATTATAAATCAACGTGCAGGGTGTTGCCTTCCAAATACCACGGGTTGGTCTCACGCCGCCGCCGACGGTAAATGATGATCCCAATCGCCCCAACAAATAAGACGATTGATAAGATTTGGGAGACCCTTAAATTATATAACATTAGGCTATCGGTTCGCATGCCCTCAATAAAAAAGCGGCCAAACGAATACCACATCACATAGCTCAAAAAGACTTCTCCCTGCTTGAAGAACTTGGGATTGTGGCGCAACGTGATGAGAACCAAGAATCCCAAGAAGCTCCAAATTGATTCATACAAAAAAGTCGGCTGCCGATACGCACCGCTAATATACATCTGTGAAATGATGAAGTGCGGCAAATGCAAGCCTTGCAGGTACGCTAATGAGGTAACCTTACCGAACGCTTCCTGATTCATAAAATTGCCCCAGCGGCCAATTGATTGCGCCAAGATGACGGTTGGCGCCGCGACATCAAGCATCAGCCAGACTGGAATAAACCGCTTACGGCAAAACCAAATCACAACGATCATCGCCCCGATTAGGGAACCATAAATGGCAATTCCCCCGTCCCAAATCTGAATGATTTCACCGGGATTATTTTTATAGTATTGCCATTGAAAGGCCACGTAGTATAGCCGAGCACAAATCAAAGCTGCCGGTAAGGCCCATAAAATCATATCATAAATATCATCGGCGTTAATTCCGCGTTTGTTACCTTCCCGAACGGCCAGATACACCGCGATAATCACACCGGTTGCGATAATCACACCATACCAGTGGACTTCGATTGGGCCTAAATGAAACGCAATCGGGTTCAACGCTAAACTTGTTACACTCAACAACTGCAACCCCTATTTCTCAGAATCGGCGGGCTTTTGATCATCGCCGATTATATTTTTATTTTCCTTTTTGACCGTCTGCTCCTCTGCCTTTTCCTTGGCATCATTTTGACTATTAACTTTAATCAAATTATTTAAGTTACGATCAAAGGTTTCGGTGGCATCGTAACCCATTGACTGAGCCCGAAAGTTCATTGCCGCAGCTTCAATAATGATCGCGAGGTTTCGCCCGGTCTTAACGGGAATCGTGATTTTAGGAACGTCAACGTCAAAAATATGCACGTTTTGAGTCCCATTTCCCAAGCGATCAAACTTTGCTTCCTTAGTATAGTTCGCCAGATGAATGATCAAATCCACCTTAGTTTGACTACGAACCGCACCGGTTCCAAACAGTGTCATGACATCGATGATGCCAATCCCCCGAATTTCCAAGAGGTGCCGTAAAATTGCGGGGGCATTGCCCATCAACGTCTGTTCATCCTGCTGATAAACTTCAACCCGATCATCGGCAATCAGCCGGTGCCCACGTTTAACCAGTTCCAACGCGGTTTCACTCTTACCAATCCCGCTATCACCAGTAATCAAAATTCCCAAGCCGTAGACGTCGACCAATACCCCGTGAAGCGACTTGCGTTCAGCCAGCTTGTCTTCAAGGTAGTTGGTCATATTACTGAGAATTCGCGACGTCGTTAACTTTGATCCCAACACCGGAATGTGTTCATTCTTAGCTGCTTCAAGCAACTCATCAGGGGGATCCAACTGGGTTGACACAACAAAGGCTGGCGTCGACGGCTGGCACATCTTACCCATCACATCGAGCAGCCGCTCATGCGTCATTCCCTTGGAATAGGAAATTTCAGTGATCCCCAGCAGCTGAATTCGTTTTGCCGGGTAGTAATTGAAAAAGCCCGTCAATTCCAATCCAGGCCGGGAAATATCACTGGTTGAAATTGATTTATCATTTAAATATTCCTTGCCATAGTAGACGTCCAACCTGGTATTGGTCACCAAATCTGCGACACTTACACTTTCAGTCAAGAACATCCCTCCTCAAATAATCGGTTTTTATCTTATGATGATTGAAAACGCTTCGCTTGACATAATTATAACCCAAATTCACGTTCAATATCGCTCATTCGGGCCGCCTGAAATACTGGGCAATAATCGTGCTGACTAACGACATCAAGATTGCCACGCCCATTGCCATCCAAAAAGACGAAAACTCAAAACTATTGCCAATAATGACCGACGTTAACTCCAACATCAAACCGTTAATCACGATTCCAAACAACCCCAGCGTTAAAAAATTAATTGGCAGCGATAGAATAATGAGAATTGGCCGCACCAACCAGTTTAAAACTCCCAGCACTAAGGCCGCAACTGCAGCAACCCCGACACTGGCAACATACAAACTGTTTGGAAAAAATCCGCTAATCGCCATGAATAACAGGGCGTCAACTAAGACCGTTGATAGAAATCTCACGGCTAACCTTCTTTCTTGTGGTGATCAACATCCTGTTCCTCAACCCCATGGATCACCTTAGGCGACTTTTTGCCGCCATGTTGATTCTGGTAAGTTGATTTGAACTGACTAAAAAATGAGGCCGGCGCATTCTCCCCGGGAATCGTTGCGATCATGACGATGTATGCCAAAATCGCAATTTCCCCCAAGCCCGGAATCAACGCCAGAACGATATACAGAATTCGGACCAGTGTGGAATTCCAGTTAAAATAAGCGGAAATTCCGCCTAAAACACCGGCAACCCACCGATCTGATGATGATCGAACAAGTTTTTTCTTATTATCCATCTCAAGTCCTCCGTCCTAAAAGATCACTTACTTTAAGACTATCAAAAAAAGCGCCGCAATCAAGTATGCAGTGCAAAAAAATACCCTTTTTTAATTTAATTCGATAATTTTTCCGGTTGCCAAGTAAATTGTCCATTCACAAATATTCGTACTGTAATCGCTAATTCGCCCAAGATCCTTGGCAACGTTTAAGTATATAATGGCTGCATTCACAATTTCTGGATCCTTCGCCATTGCTTGGTAACTTGGGGCGGCAATGTCGTTGTAGTGGCTGTCGATAACCTTGTCAAACCGTTTGGCGGTCTCCTTGGCCCGATCCTGATCTGCTTCCCCGTATGAGCTAATGGATTCGTTATATTGTTCGCTGACTTCCTTGGCCATTGTCGCCACAATCCGCTCAACATCACCAATTCGCGGTTTACCCTTAATGCTAATAGCCGCCCGGGCAATGTTGCGGGCGTGATCGCCGGCCCGCTCCAAATCAGTGACCGCCTTCAAAATGCCAACCACTTCCCGCAAATCACCGGTAACCGGCTGATACAGAGCAATCATTTCAAAAGAACGTTTCTCAATATGAATCTGGAGATGATTGATTTCATGATCGTTGGTCACAACGGTTTGCGCAGCGTGAACATCATGATCAATAAACGCCTGGCCGGCATTGGTGATGGCCTCGCCCACCATCGCTCCTAACTTCATAAAATCAGCCTTTAACGTGACAATCTCTTCATCAAATACTTTTCCCATTTAGTCATCCCCTATCCAAATCTACCACTTACATAATCCTCGGTTTGTTTATCATCCGGATTCACAAACATCTTGGTTGTATCATCGTATTCAACAACGCGGCCCTCCATGAAGAACGCCGTGCGATCCGAAATCCGCGATGCCTGCTGTAAGTTATGCGTCACAATAATAATCGTATAGTCTTTCTTAAGTTCGAGCAACGTGTTCTCGATGTTGGCGCTCGAAATTGGATCCAAGGCACTCGTTGGTTCATCCATTAAAATAACCGATGGTGAAACGGCAAGGACCCTGGCAATACAAATTCGCTGTTGCTGGCCGCCGGAAAATGACAACGCGTTATCGTACAAATGATCCTTTACCTCATCCCAGACAGCGGCTTGCTTTAAGCTTCGTTCCACAATTTCATCGAGTTTTTGCTTGTCCTTAACGCCGGCAATTCTTAGGCCATAAGTGATGTTGTCGTAAACCGAAAATGGAAACGGGTTGGGCTGTTGAAACACCATGCCGATTTCCTTACGCAAATCAACCAGGTTCGTCTGTGGTGAATAGATATCCTGATCACGAAAGTTCACCGCGCCAGTAATCGTCACGCCATCAATCATATCATTCATTCGATTGAGACACCTTAAAAATGTGGATTTTCCACATCCAGAAGGCCCAATTAAGGCAGAAATTTCATTTTCCTGAAAGGCAAGTTTGATCTGGTGTAACGCCTGAAAATCGCCATAGTACAGATCCAAGTTATTAGTCGAAATAATTGGGGCAGTCATCCTCGTTCCTCCTATCCAAAGTTTCCGGAAACGTAGTCATCGGTCAGCTGGATCTTCGGCCGGGTGAAGATCTTCCGGGTTTTATTATATTCAATGGCCTCGCCCAGATTAAAGAAAACCGTGTAGTCACTTAACCGGGCAGCCTGCTGCATGTTATGGGTCACAATGATAATTGTGTAATTTGGCTTTAATTCCCGTAGCGTTTGTTCCAACTGGGAAGTCGATACTGGATCCAGCGCGCTGGCGGGTTCATCCAACAATAAAACGTCAGGTTTGACGGCGAGCACCCGGGCAATACAGACCCGCTGAGCCTGGCCGCCGGAAAGCGACAGGGCACTCTTATGAAGACTGTCTTTAACCTGATCCCAGACAGCCGCCTGCTTCAAGGTGGTTTCAACCACCTCATCCAGAACTTTTTTATTATGAACGCCGCGACGCTGAAGGGCAAATGTCACGTTATCATAAATGGATTTAGCAAACGGGTTGGGCCGCTGAAACACCATGCCAATCCGACGCCTAACTTCGTACACGTCAATGCCGGGCTGGTTAATGTTAACCCCCTGATAGAGGATTTGCCCCTTAACAGTGGCCACGTCATCATTCATGCGGTTGAGCGCTCGTAAAAACGTAGATTTCCCGGAACCGGATGGTCCGATTAACGCGGTAATCGTGTTTTTCTTAAATTGAATATCGGCATGCTGCATGGCTAAGGTCTTCCCATAAGAAATTTCCAGATCCTTTGTCTGCATTTCAATTGAATTTTCTTCAGGATTAAAGTGATAAATAAACCGCTCGTTACTTTGGGTATCAAATATCGTCTGCATAACTGATCTCCTCATTAATCCATTGACGTCATTTTTTCAAAAACTTTTCGGCCAATATAGCGGGCCGAGAGGTTAAAAATTAAGATTGCCAGCACCAAAACTGCGGCGGATCCTGATGAAACCTTTGTCAAATCAGGCATAATCCCTTCAGAATTAATCTTCCAGATATGGACCGCAAGGGTTTCGGCTGGCCGTAACGGACTCAGCGGGCTGTCAATATTAAAGGGATTCCAATCGGCGAAATTCAGGGCGGGAGCGCTTTGGCCCGCCGTGTAAATCAAAGCGGCCGCTTCACCAAATACCCGGCCGGAACAAAGAATAATGCCGCTGATAATCCCCGGAAGCGCCGCTGGGACGACAATGTGGATAATCGTTTCGTACTTGGATAATCCAAGCCCCAGGCCACCCTGGCGCTGATCATCGGCAACCGATGCCAGAGCCTCTTCAATGTTTCGGGTGAGTAGCGGTAAGTTGAAAATCGTGAGGGTTAACGCGCCGGAAATAATTGAAAAGCCAAAGTTGTATTGAACAACGAAGAGCAGGAACCCGAACAATCCAACCACCACTGACGGCAAGGAACTCAAAATTTCAATGGCCGTTCTAATTGTTGAGGTAAACCAGTTGTCCTTGGCGTATTCATTTAGGTAAATCGAAGCGCCCAACGCAATCGGTAATGAAATGAGCATTGCCAAAATCAACAAATAAAACGAGTTAAATAGCTGAATGCCAATCCCGCCACCGGCACTGAACGCTTTCGCCGGTGAAGTCAGGAACTTCCAAGAAATATTTGGCAGACCCGTGATAAAAATATAGCCAATTAAGAAGGCCAGAATCAATACCACGAAGCCGGCAATTGCGCGAAGTAACCCCATTGCAACTTGACTTTGTTTCTGCATCCGATTCATTTGCTGAAGGCTCCCTTCTTTCCGATAAAGTGAACGAGCAAGTTAAAGAACAGCGACATTGCTAACAGCACCAGGGCTAATGACCACAGGGCATCGTTTTGAAGTGATCCCATAACGGTATTACCCATCCCGGCAGTCAATACTGACGTTAACGTCGATGCCGGCGATACCAAATTGTGGGGCATTAACGAGGCGTTACCAATCACCATTTGAACGGCGAGGGCTTCCCCAAACGCCCGGGCCATTCCGAACACGACAGCGGTCAGAATTCCCGGAGAAGCGGCTCTTAGAACCACCTTCCAGATGGTCTGCCATTTAGTTGCTCCCAATGCCAAAGATGCTTGCCGGTAGTAAGTCGGGACTGATTTTAACGAATCAACGGTCATTGAAACGATCGTCGGCAGAATCATAACGAACAGGACAAATGTTCCGGACAAGATTCCAAAGCCACTACCGCCAAAGGTGTTTCGAACGAACGGGACAACGACGGACAAACCAATGAATCCGTAAACCACCGAAGGAATTCCCACTAGTAGTTCAGTCACTGGCTGAAGAATCTTTGCGCCGCGCTTCGGTGAAATTTCCGTCATGTAGACCGCCGTGCCAATGGCAAACGGGGTCGATAAAATGGCGGCCAAAATTGTCACCAGAAATGACCCAACAATCATCGGCAGTGCCCCAACAGCCGCATGGCCACTAGGGGTTTTTGCACCGGGGTTCCAGATGGTACCGGTAAAGAAGTCCTTCATGCTGATATGATCTTTCATAAACGTCGACATGCCCTTGGTTGCGATAAAGGCGATGATGCCAATGACAATCACCATGATCAATAACAGGGCTGAGAGACACAGAAGCCGACCAAATCGTTCGTAACGAGCGGTTTTTGATTTTTTCATTAACTGTTTGGCTAATTTTTGATTTTGCATTAGGCAACCCCCGATTCTTTACTTAATTGGCCCTTCCAGGTTCGTTGATAATGCATATCCTTCACAGAAATATACCCCAACTTATTAAAGAGGGTTGTCTGAATGTGTTTGGTTTGGAGGTAATTGAGAAACTTTTTGGTCAACCCGGTTGGCTTGCCGTTCGTATAGATGTGTTCATACGCCCAGATCTTCCAATGGTTTAACATGACGTTGCGCTCCGTTGGCGAAACCCCATCAATCGAAATTGGCTGAACATCTTTATTGATGTAGCTGAATGAAACATAACTCACGGCTCCTGGCGTTGATGAGACAATCTGCCGCACCGTCCCAGAGGAATCCTGCTCCTGAGCAACCGCACTGGAATGACCCTTCAAGGCATACTTTTCAAAGGTTACCCGTGTACCGCTTCCCTGCGTTCGGTTAATGAGCGTAATTGGGATGTTCTTTCCACCGACTGCTCGCCAATTTTTGACCTTCCCGGTAAAAATAGCGATTAATTGTGACGTCGTCAGTCTGGTGACGCCGACTTTCTTATTAACAATCGGCGCAACCCCAACCACGGCAATCTTATGATCAACCAAATGTTGCGGGTCAATGCCGGCCTTCTCCTGAGCAAATAAATCGGAATTCCCCATCTGAACGGCGCCAGATTCAATCTGACTGAGGCCGGTTCCAGAACCGCCGCCCTGCACATTAATGAAGATACCGCTATGTTCAGCAGAATACTGTTCACTGGCGGCTTCAACCAGCGGCTGAAGGGCGGTTGACCCAACGGCAGTGATGGACTGCTGATTGGTTGCCCGCTTACTTCGGGTGGTATACGAGCCGATTCCAGCAATAATCACAACTAAAACCAGGATCCATTTAACAAGTGTTCGTTTCCGCATCAATATTTCCTCCTAATCTCCATATTCAATTGTATTAAATCAATGTAAATATTTGATATTCGAATTGTAAAAGTTATGTAAAAGAGACACCGGGTGTCGTTAATAATGGCCGGCAAATCAAAAAAAGATCAGCTTTTCCCGGCTAAATAACCGAAAAAAACTAATCTTTTGTATTCGTTGAACCTAAATTCGAGTTAGGCGCAGCCGGCGGCTCATTTAATTTATGGGCCATCGTTGAATCACCGGTATCACTTTCGTTGATCGGAAATTCCACGGTAAACGTGGATCCCACGCCGCGCTGACTCTTAACGTGAATCACCCCGCCGATTGCATCAACCAGTTCCTTGACGATTGCCAATCCTAAGCCAGTCCCACTCACCTTTTGTTTGGTCCGAGAATCATCAGCCCGGTAGAATCGCTCAAATAATCGGGAAGTATCCTTCTGAGCGATCCCAATGCCGGTATCGGAAACCTTGAGCTGCCAAAAACTATCACTGGCAGAATAACCGATTGTCACCGACCCGCTTGGTCGATTGTACTTAATCGCGTTACTGACAAGATTTTGAAAAATCCGCGTCAAATTCTGGGGATCGCCATTGATGACCGCATTTTCCGGAACCTGATTAATTAAGGAGATATCTTGGACCCGGGCCATTGAAATATACGATTCCAGATGGGAATCGACAAAGTCCTTCAAGTTGATTGCCTGGGTTTGGTGGGGACCGCCATTTTGAATGTGCGAAATTGTCAAAACATCCTGAATTAAGGACGTTAACTGCGTGCTTTGCTGATCGATAATTTTGAGGAACTCAACCAGCGTCTTTCGATCATCCATCGCCCCACCGAGTAAGGTTTTGGCAAACCCAGAAATCGCCGTTACCGGGGTCTTCAATTCATGGCTGGCATTGCGGAGAAAGTCAATTTGCATTTGTTTAACGTTAATGATGTCTGAAATGTCATAGACAATCACTGATACATGAAAATCATTATCCAACTGGTTAAAGACGACACTGGTATCCCAAGTTTGCGAATTATCGCCAACGCTTCGAACTTCGGCATGCTGGGAATGGTGGTCGTTAAAAACCTTTTCGATCAATGATAGCAGCTGATAGTTCCGAATATCTTGCGAATACGGGTGCGGTTGATTCATGATCGTGTGCTGCAGAGTGCTCGCCATTCGATGATTAGCAAAAATCACGTCCTGGCTGGAATCAATTACCATGATTCCCACTGGTAAACTCGACAAAATCGTCACCAATTCGGTATTGCTATTTTTGATGGTCTTGCTGGCATCCTGTTGGCGCGACTGCAATTCGGTAAGCTGATCGGCAATCTGCTTATAGGGATTCCCTGGCCGAACGAATAGCGGCGACACCGGCTGGTGATTAACAATATTTTTCGTCATTCGTTCCAATTGACGGCGAATTTTTTCGTTCTGGTAAAAGTCACCGGTCGCTCGGAGGATGATCACAACAAGGACAATCATGAGTACCAGACAGAAGAACAGCCAATCACGGCTATTTTTGCTAAAGGCATAAAAAAGCATTGCCATTTCGGCGATGCTTAATCCTAGGATAATCATTATTTGTTGATACGCTTTACTCAGCGTCATCATCCCCAGTCGAAAATTCGTATCCAAATCCGCGAACCGTTCGTAAATATTTAGGATTCTTGGGATCCGGTTCAATCTTTTCGCGCAAATGGGCAATCTGAATGTCAACCATCCGGCTCTGACCGGAATAATCAAAGCCCCACACACCCTGCAATAACTGGTCACGGCTTAAAACCTGATTTTCATGACCAACCAAGTACTGCATCAGTTCAAATTCCTTTGGTGTCAACTTCAAATTTTGGTGGTGCGCAGTAACCTTGTACTGCGTATAGTTAATCGTAAACGGTCCGGTTGTTTCAACTTCGCCCTTTTCAGTCTTTGTATCTGGTTGGTTGGCGGTGGCAGCCGACTTCTCGTAACGCCGTAAAACAGCGTTGATTCGGGCAATCACTTCTCGCGGACTGAATGGTTTTGGAACGTAATCGTCCGCGCCGATCTCAAGACCAAAGACTTTATCGAACTCAGTATCTTTAGCGGTCAAAACGATCACGGGCGTATCATTTCGATCCAGACGAAGCTTTTTCAAGACATCTTCGCCCGACATTTCTGGCAACATCAAATCTAATAGGACAATATCATAATGATTCTTTTCAATCATCGATAACGCATCAGTGCCGTTTGTCGCGCTTTCAACATCAAAACTCGCCTGTTTAAGATTATACTCGAGCAACGTCACAATTGCTGGTTCGTCGTCTACGACTAATACTTTCTTCAAGGGAATGATCCTCCTATGGGTGCTATGAGTGCTTTCGATTATTCAAATGATTGCGCATACGTTTTAACCCCAATTTCATGGGGCGAGTTCTTAAAAATTGCCGATTCAGTCATTTTGAGCTGGTCATTTCGGTCACGAACTTTAAATCGGCAATACGTTGGGCTGGTCGAAATGGCTCGATAAAACTGATCTTCGTTCGTGACTTGAATGCCATTCACCGTCAAAATCACGTCGCCAACATCCAAATCCATCTTAGCAGCCGGCGTTCCTGGCTGAATGCCGATCACCCGAATGCCGTCCATCACTTCGCTATATTCAAAATTCTGGTGGCGGTCCCGCCGGCGTGCCAATCCCAGCACCCCATAATAGGCGCCGATCAAAACGACAAGCGCGGTTAACGTGAATTGCGGAACAAAGACCGTCACAACCAGAAGCCCAATCCCAAACACCGCCACTCCGATAAGTTCTCGACTAAGTTGTTTAAAGAACGCCCGGGGGGCACTCTTGGCAACGGTCATTTTTAAGCCAATTAAGATCGGCAAAAAGACCAACACGTAAGCATGCCCATGAATCTGAAATAGTGGGATAAAGCTCATATTTATTTTAATCCAATCGCCAGGCATCAGCATCAAAAAAGGGATGACAGTTAATTCGTTAAACGGAAAAACGGCCACTTTATTGTTCCGCGTGTTTCGCGCAATTGCCGGTGAATCAAACCGGCCGGCATTAAAACGAATGAAGATCCCGGTCACCAATATTATCAAACTGGTGATTAATAAAAAGTTTAACGGGTTCACCGCTTGGCCGCCAATACCGAGGTGATTTAACCAACTTTCAATTCCGGACAACGCGGGAATATGCGGCATGATCATGGTGACCACCGCGGCAATGACAGCGGCCGTCACCCCCAAAAACTGACCAGGGACCAGAATCAAACTTACTAAAATCAGTGCTTCGTATAGAATCACCCATTGAGCGGAAACGACCAGCAACCAGCTAAAAATGATTGACAAACAGACCCCTAGGATCAAGCCGCTGCGAACAAAGTGCCGTCCCTCGTAAAATTGGTCGTAAATCGCTGATCGGAAGAGTTTTCGTTCCCGATTAAGCCGATTTGTATGAATTAAGTATGCCCGAATCACCCCAACCCACAATACTGGCTGAAGTCCGTAAAATCCAATTGCAATCAAAAATTTCATAGATGTATTCCCTCATGACTATTAATGTCTCAAGTATAGCATTGATTAAACCGGTTTTAAAAGCAGCGTTTGGGGAAATTACTGAAAATTCATATCAAAAAAGCGGCCCGCTGATTCGTTTGCGGTCCGCCTTTCATAAAGTGTCTTAAGAATGGCTTCTAGTTCTCTTAATCATTATTCAGGGTTATCCTGACTCAGCTGCCATTGCAGATAAGCGTTAATGAACGGGTCAAGGTCTCCGTCCATCACCCCGTCTACATTGGCAGTTTCGTAGTTGGTCCGGTGATCCTTAACCATGGAATAAGGATGAAATACATAGGAGCGGATCTGAGACCCCCAGCCAATATCAAGTTGTTCCCCTTCAATTTTGGCCTTCTCCTCAGCCTTCTTCTGCTGTTCCAACTCATAGAGTTTTGATTTCAACATGTTCATGGCCGTTTGCCGGTTTTGCAATTGCGATCTTTGCGCTTGACTCGCCACAACAATCCCAGTCGGAATATGAGTGATCCGAACCGCTGAAGATGTCTTGTTAATGTGTTGGCCGCCGGCACCGCTTGACCGATACACGTCAACCCGTAAGTCGTCCGGATTAATATTAATCTCAACGTCATCGTTTAGCTCAGGCATCACGTCCACCGAAGCAAAGGAGGTGTGCCGCCGACCGGCTGAATCAAATGGTGAGATTCGCACCAGACGATGAACCCCCTTTTCGGAGCGTAAATAACCGTACGCATTTTCACCGCTAATTAAAACTGAAACACTGTTGATGCCAGCAACGTCACCGACCTGATAATCGAGGACGTCAACCTTGAAGTGGTGCGCTTCTGCCCAGCGGGTATACATTCGCAGCAGCATGGACCCCCAGTCCTGAGCTTCAGTGCCCCCAGCCCCAGGATGAATTTCAAGGATGGCGTTATTGTGGTCGTAGCGCCCGTTTAATAGAAGGCCCAGTTGATACTGATCCAGTTGCTTTTTCAATTTTTCTGCTTCAGTGACAAAGTCGTTCTGCATCCCAGCGTCCGGATCATCTTCAATAAGCTCAAAGGTTACCTTTAAATCCTCAAGTTCACTCGCTAGCTTAGTGAAATTATCCTTCTTAGTCTTCATCTGGTTTGTCTCATCAATCAGCTTCTGAGCAGCTTCCTGATTATCCCAAAAGCCCGGTTCGGCCATTTTTGACTCATTGATACTGATGCTTTCACTTAGGGCATCAAAGTCAAAGCGACCCCCTAAAGCCATCGATGGCTTGTTGCATCTCTGCCAGTTGTTTTTTTGCTTCATTTATTTCAAATGCCATAGTAATGCCTCATTTCAATTTATTAACCGTTAATTATAAAAGAGGCCCAAACAAAACGTTGTTTTGTGTCTGGCCTCTTCACTGATTATCGTTGCATATTTTGACGAATTTCTGCCTTCATGAATAGACGGGTTGCGTCGTAGTCAATATCAGCAATCATTTCCTCAAACATCTTATAACCTTCACGCTGGTATTCAACCAGTGGGTTCAACTGACCGTAACCTCGAAGGCCAATTGACTGACGAAGCTGATCCATCATGTCAATATGATCGGTCCAGTGAGAATCGACCACTCGAAGAATCACAACCTTCTCAAATTCAAGCATTTGCGAAGCATCATAAAGTTGCTCCTGCTTGTCTTTGTAAGCTTGATCAGCAAGCCCCATCAGCATCTTCTTAATTTCATCAGGCGTCTTATTTTCAAAGTCTTCCAATGAAATCTTATCAGGGCTGACCATTGCGGTAATGGCGAAGTCCAAGATCGTTTGAAGATCCCAATCTTCTTTTTCACCCTGGGTATGCAGATCAACGATTCGGTTAACCGTCCGTTCAATCATTGGCATAATGACCCACTTAAGGGACTTATCCTCTTCAATGACTTCTTGACGTTCACCGTAAATCACTTCACGCTGTTGACGCATCACATCATCATACTGCAGCACGTTTTTCCGGGAATCGTAGTTATTTCCTTCAACCCGCTTCTGAGCAGATTCAACTTGCCGGGTAATCATCCGTGACCGGATCACGGCGTCTTCACCTTCAACATTGAGATGTTCAAGGAACGTCTTAATCTTATCAGAACCGAATCGCCGCATGAGGTCATCTTCAAGTGACAGGTAGAATTGTGACAAGCCTGGATCACCCTGTCGCCCTGAACGGCCACGTAACTGGTTATCAATCCGCCGTGATTCATGGCGTTCAGTTCCGATAACGGCAAGGCCCCCGAGTTCAACAACGCCCGGTCCAAGCTTGATATCAGTTCCTCGACCAGCCATGTTGGTCGCAATGGTAACGGCGCCCTTTTGGCCGGCATTGGTAACAATGTCAGCTTCCTTAGCATGGTTCTTGGCATTCAAGACCACGTGGGGAATTTGTTCCTCGTCCAGGCGCTTTGACAGATATTCGGAAGTTTCAACGGCGACCGTCCCAATTAACATGGGCTGGCCCTTCTTATGAAGCTGCTTGATTTCCTTAATAACGGCATCAAACTTAGCTTCCAAAGTTGGGTACAAAATATCTGGATGGTCAACCCGGACAACCGGTTTGTTCGTTGGAACTGAAATAACTTCCATGTTATAAATTTCGCGGAATTCTTCAGCTTCGGTCTTTGCGGTACCAGTCATGCCGGCAAGCTTCTTGTACATCCGGAACATGTTTTGATAGGTAATTGTTGCCATGGTCTTACTTTCCTCTTGGATTTCAACGCCTTCTTTGGCTTCAATTGCTTGATGCAGGCCATCGGAGAACCGGCGGCCCTGCATAATTCGTCCGGTAAAGGAATCAACAATCAGCACTTCACCGTCCTGAACCACGTAATCCTTATCACGAAGCATGATAAAGTTCGCCCGTAAAGCCTGGTCCAAATGGTGGGTTAAGGCCGTGTTGTCGGTATCATAAAGGTTCTTGAGGTTGAAGTACTTCTCAGCTTTTTCAATCCCTTTATCGGTTAGCGAAACGGTTTTAGATTCCAAATCAATCTTGAAATCGTCGTTTTCGTGAAGGGTTTTGGCAAACCGATCAGTTCGTTGGTAAAGTTCAGACGTCCCGGTTGCCTGACCAGAAATGATCAGTGGGGTTCGGGCTTCATCAATCAGAATTGAATCAACTTCATCGACAATCGCAAAGTTCAGCGGCCGCTGAACCATTTCTTCTTTATAGGCAACCATGTTGTCTCGAAGATAATCAAACCCGATTTCACTGTTGGTTGAATAGGTGATGTCGGCAGCATATGCTTCCCGCTTTTCGTCAGGTGACATTTCGGCCAAGTTGGCGCCAACGCTTAAGCCTAACCAGTTGTACAACTCACCCATTTCGGTGGCATCCCGTTGTGATAGGTACTCGTTAACCGTCACAACGTGGACCCCTTCACCAGCAAGGGCATTTAAATAAACTGGCATGGTGGCGGTCAAAGTTTTTCCTTCACCAGTCTTCATTTCGGCGATGTTACCTTCGTGCAGCACAATGCCACCCATAATTTGAACGTGGAATGGGTAGAGACCCAAAACCCGGCGAGCCCCTTCACGCGCAACCGCGAAGGCTTCCGGCAGAAGGTCGTCAAGGGTTTCGCCCTTTTTGTACCGCTCTTTAAATTGCGGGGTCTTCGCTTTCAATTCATCATCACTGAGTTGGCGATATTCATCGGCGTAAGCTCCGACCTTGTCGGCAATTTTGCTTAAACGCTTCTGTTCACGCTTATCGCTTTCAACCCATTTTTTTAAAACATTAGCCATTGAAAAATTCCCTTCTAAATCAAACTAGTCATTTTAAATTTAATCGTACTACTCAATTACATACTTTTTAATTGTAACATTCAAGCGGGGTAATGAAAACACCGAGATCACAAATAATATATTGACTTATCATAGACTACTTGGGAGAAATAGTGAAGTGAGATGGTAAAAATAGGCACTTTCTTAAATAATCGCCGATGACAAAAAGACTCCCTTTAAGTGACCAGTTTCCTGAGCGCCTAAAGGGAAGTCTTCGCAATTATTCTTCGCCGATTTCGATCAAACCGTAGCGGCCGTCATTACGACGGTAAACAATGTCAATGCCGGAAGTATCCGCATCTTCATAAATGAAGAAGTCATGACCCAGCATATCCATTTGCAGGATCGCCTCTTCGTTGTCCATCGGCTTTAAGGCCAATCGCTTTGTCCGGACAACATCAAATTTCGATTCATCGTCGGAATCATCAGCCGGCTGGGTTTCGTTTGGAATGAATTCCAAGTTCTTGAAGCCCTTTTCACGTGATTTCCGGTTAACTTTGGTCTTATATTTACGAATTTGGCGCTCGAGTTTATCGGTTACCAAATCAACGCTCGCATACAAGTCGTTAGAAACTTCTTCAGCCCGCAGTGTCAGGTATGGCAAAGGAATGGTTACCTCAACTTTAGCTTGTTTATCTGGATAAACCCTCAGATTGACATGAGCCGTGTTTTTCATGTCCTTTTCAAAGTATTTCTCCAGCTTGCTGATTCGTTTTTCGACGTAATCGCGAATCGCTTGAGTGACCTCAATATTTTCTCCACGAATGTTAAATATTAGCATAACGTTCTCTCCCTTCACCATTAATGATCCGGTAATGAAAGTGATTTCATTACTGGCTACACTTTTAGTATAAATGAAAGTTAGGCTTTTAACAATCATCAGCTCTGAATTAATTCATCTTGCCAGAGTGAGGCCGACAACCGATGCTGCCCCCGCGGCCATCAGGAGCCCGGCTGCGTGGCGAATTGTCGTCCCGGTGGTATAGACATCATCCACCAATACAACGGGTTTCGCCGTAATTTGAGCCTGCGTGTCCGGTTTTAATTTAAAGGGCTGTTCGGCCAGCACGCGAGTCAGCCGATTTTTGGCGGATTGGCGCCCAGTTTTCTGCTGTTCACGGGTCGCCAGGCACTCACATAACTTGAGTGACTCTAAAAGCCCCGTCACCTGATTAAATCCACGAGTCGCCATCGTACTTTCGTGGACCGGGATCGGCACAATTAGTCGGTGGGTCGTCCGGAGCTCGGCCTTCAGGATCGGCGAAAAAACAGCCCGGAGGCGGTAGTCCCCCATAAATTTATACCGCTTCATAAATTCACGCATGGCATCGTTGTATTCATAAAGGCTGCGACTGGCAAACGGATAAGGAAAACCCCTTCGCCACTTCTCACAATCCAAGCAGGGATCCGGCATTGCGGCCAATAATTTGCGCCCGCAAAGTCGGCAGGTTTTAACCCGGTTAAGGGGCGAAAATTGCCGGCGACAGGCTGAACAAACTGAATCGGTCGTCAACGCTTGAAACGACAAAATTTGACTCAGTGTGAGCCCCTGGTCAACCTGACCGTTACAGAGTAAACAATTCATGATAGTTGCCGGGCTTTCTGATTCATCTGCTTGATTTGCCGGTCACACGCCTTCACGCTGGACGATCTAGTGCTGCAATAAAGGAGAACCTGGCCGCCTGGTCGTTCGCTATTTCTACCAACCCGGCCGGCAATTTGCACCAGCGCGGCCGACGAAAAGATCCGGTCATCAGCCTTTAATACCAGCACATCGATGCCGGGAAAGGTAACCCCCCGTTCCAAAATGGTCGTCGTGATTAAAAAGTCCAGTGAACGTGACCGCATCGCCGCAACCTTTTCAAGCCTTTTCGGATCCGCGGAAAAGACCGTTTCATATCGGCAGCGAATCTTTTCTCTGGAAATGGCCGCCCCAACTCGCTGAAGATCCTGAATCGTGGGAACAAACAACAAAAATCGTTGCTTCGCCGCAACCAGCCGGCCAATCATGGTCATCACCTGTCCAGGAAGGCGGCTTTCTTTAATTTGCGCGGCAATCTTCGGTAATTTAATGATCGTCACTTCCGGAAGCAGGTGCCCATGATAGCGAATTGGTAAGTAGCCGACCGACAAGTAGCCGGACTTCACTGCCCGCAATAATGACCGGTCCGGCGTGGCGGTTAAATACAGCAGCCCACCGCTGGGCTTGATGGCGTTTGAAACGGCCGTGTGGAGCATTGGGTTGCCGGAAAACGGAAACACGTCCACCTCATCAATAACCATCACGTCAAACGCATGGTAAAACCTCAGCAATTGGTGCGTCGTGCATACCGTAATCTGGCAGTATTGATATGGCGCCTCACTTTTACCGTGCAGTAAAACGCTGCTCACGCCATCAAAGGCCGCTTGGATCCGGGGAAACAGTTCAATGCACACATCTACCCGGGGTGACGCGATGCCAATTCGTAAGCCGTGGCGAATTGCCCACTCAATTGTCGGAAACAGCATTTCAGTTTTGCCTGCCCCGGTCACAGCCCATAACAAATGGCGGCGATGGTCTTTAAAGACTTCGACAATCTGTTGCGCACACGCCGCCTGCAGGGCCGTCAAATGCCCCCGCCAACTCATCGGGTGCTTAACGGCCGCGAAGCGATTGGGTTCATCGACGGTTGCCAAGCCCTGAAGCGTATCCATTCTGCCCATTTGGATGCATTCATAGCAGTAAAATTGACCGCTCGGCAGTCCAGCCAGGGTTGGCTTTAGTTTGGCCTGACAGCGTGTGCAAACCCAACGACCGGCAATCTTGGCGAGCGCCGGCCGCACATGAATGTCTGGATGATGCTGAAGTTCCTCGGAAAGATCCGATAATTTTATTTGGCGTCCATACAACTCTGATATATGATTAATCATGTAACCACCTCATCTTATTAGATACGCAATTAATGGAGGACTGTTTTTGACAAATTTATCATTAACGATTAAACAAAATGGCAATCATGAAATCATTATCAAGAAATCCCGCTTCATCTGCACAATGGCCCGCATTTCAACCGAAGACCAGGCCAAGAAATTGATCGCCACAATTACCAAGGATAATCCAAAGGCCAACCACAACTGCTTTGCTTATGTGTTGGGAGATCAAGATCAGATTCAACGAGAAAGTGATAACGGCGAACCTTCGGGAACCGCGGGCGTTCCCATCCTTGAAGTATTAAAAATGAATGAGCTGCACAACGTGTTGGCCGTGGTCACCCGTTACTTTGGTGGCATCAAGCTTGGTGCGGGCGGCCTCATTCGTGCATACAGCAACGCAACGTCGACAACCATTGATCAGTTGGGAATCGTCAATTTGGTCACAAAAAAAGAGCTGATCATTACGATTGACTATAATCAGCTCGATTCCCTTAACTACTTTTTAACCCAAAAAAGCATTCCCGTTGAAGATACGGCCTATGCAACCGACGTTAAAGTGACCGTGCCGGTTGGCGAGTCGTCAATGGCCGATTTCAAACAACAGCTCATGGACCTGTTCAGTGGCAATGTCCACTTCACCGAAGGCCAGGACAAACTATTTGAAGAGCCTTTCTCCAGGCAGCAGCGTGAGAAAAAGGATCAACAACAATAAAAGCGACCGCTTAAACCATCAATCTCTTGATTGTTCAAGCAGTCGCTTTTTATGTAACCAGAGAAATCTTTATTTGTCATTTTTCCCCTGATTTTCTTTACTGGTGGTATCTTTAACCAGCTTTTTAATGCCATTTAATAATGGTTGGCGATCTTCCCCAACCAGGCCAATCGTTTCAACAAATAGCTCCAAACCAATCAACACCGCAATTGTGAGTAAAATGGATCCCCACAGCGTTGAGATTGGATAAAGCAACGAAATAAACGAAAAGATCAGGGCAATTCCATAAATGACCAGAACCGTTTGCCGATGGGTCAATCCAATCTGCATCAGTCGATGATGGAGGTGCCGCTTATCGGCGTGAGAAATTGGCTGACGGTTTAATAGCCGTCTAAAAATGGCGTAAACCGTGTCAGTAATCGGGACTCCTAAGATCATCACCGGAATCAGCAGTGTAATAAAGGTTGCGTTTTTCAACCCAAATAGCGAAAACACGGCCATCATGAACCCAATGAAGAGCGCGCCGGTATCACCAAGATAGATGCGCGCCGGAAAAGAATTGTACGGCAAGAAGCCCACGCAGGATGCCACCAGCGCAAAAATCATGATTGAAACAAAGATGTTCCCCACGTTCAGGAAAAACATCCCCGTAATCCCCATGGTTGTCAACGCAATAATTGACACGCCGGTCGCCAAACCATCAAGGCCGTCGATTAAGTTAACCGCATTGGTAATTGCCAGAATCCAAATCCAAGTGATCGGCAGGCTTAACCAGCCCAAGTGAACGGTAAAAAACGGCAGGGTAATGGTCGTCATTTTAACGCCGGCAAAAAAATAAACCCACAGGGCAGCCAGGGAAATGCCAAGAACCTTTTGGCGGGGCTTTAATTCAAAGATATCGTCGATGATCCCAGTCAGGATAATAATCGATTCACCACCATAGATCCCCCACAAAATTTTGGTTGGAAACTGGTTTCTTAGAAGAATCATCGTACAAAACGTATACGCAATAAAAATCGCCAACCCACCAATGGTTGGCATTGGGATCTTATTAACACGACGTTTATTTGGGCGATCCTCAGCCCCCACCGCAAATGCGAGCTTACGAATGAAGGGCGTGAGGACGGCCGAAATAATCATGGTCGCAAATAAAGATACAATGATTTCGAATTTCAAATTTGAAACCTCTCTTACTTGCAGTTATTATCAAATCAATTATACAGACGCCGTTTCATAAAAACAACCCGCCGGGCAAAACCCGCAACTATAAGAAAACGCTTACACGTTTGAACAACTATTTGTATAGTTCTTCACATTTATTGAGTTTGCGGAGCTTTTAATTGTCTTATTTCACAAAAACATTTATACTTTGGATTGTAAGAGAGCGGTGTTATTCAGATTATCTTATTTTTAAAAGTGAAAGGAGTTTTCACCATGGCTGACAAAGCAAATGTTACACAAGCTACGCAAGATGAGAAAAAAGATGCCCCAATCTTGGTTCAAATGGGAATCTTTGCCGGCGTCTTGTTTGTTTCCAGTTTAATTTCGCCATTATTCCCCCCAACCTTCCCGGTACCGGTACCCGTGGTCGGGTTGATTCTGCTCTACCTTCTCTTAACACTGCATATCGTTAAGGTTGAATGGGTTGAAAAATTTGCCACCTTCATGATTAGCATGATTGCCTTCCTCTTCGTCCCATCAGGGATCCAATTAACCGCTTCTCTGGATATCATGAAGGCTCAAGGGCTTCAGATCATTATCGCGATTGTTATTTCTACCGTTGTCTTACTAATTGTAATCGCTTACACGACATCGTTCTTTATCTGGATCCGAAAGACGGTCTTTCACGGGGATGTCAGCGTTAGCAGCGAAGCGAAGAAATAGAGAAAGGGTGAGATACTCATGACTGCTACTCAAACAACCATTTTGGCCTACTTGGGCACGCCAATTTTCGGGATTTGTTTATCAATTGCACTATTCTTATTCGGCCAATGGCTATTCAAAATCGGTAAGGGTTTCTTCCTATTCCAGCCACTATTCGTTGGGATGGTTCTCGGAATCTTCGTTCTGTGGTTAATGGCCAAAGCGTTTGGCGTTGACGTAACCTGGTTCTACACCAACGCATACAAACCAGGCGGTGACATCATCTTCTGGTTCTTAAACCCCGCCACAATTGCGTTTGCCGTTCCCCTGTATAAGCGGAATGATATCGTTAAACGATTCTGGTTTGAAATTATCATTTCACTGATTATTGGGTTATTCATTTCATTATTTATCATCTACGGTGTCTCCAAGCTTATGGGGATGGACAACAATGGGATTGCTTCGATGTTGCCACAAGCCGCAACGACCGCGATCGCAATGCCAATTTCCGGCGCAATTGGCGGCACCCCAGCCATCACTGCCATGGCATGTATCCTCAATGCCGTTCTTATCTACGCCCTGGCAACTTGGCTGATCAAGATCTTCCACTTGACTGAACCAATTGGTCAAGGACTTGGGTTAGGAACTGCCGGCCATACGGTTGGTTCAGCCAAAGCCCTGCAGTTAAGTTCAGCTGCCGGTGCCATGGCCGCAATTGCCGTGGTTATCATCTCAATTGTTGTTGACCTGGTTGTTCCAACCTTTGCCAACTTTATGGGACTGATAAAATAATCATCAATTAATCAATCCAAAGAAGCTTTCACTGGAAGCTTCTTTTTTTCGTCCGCCAATGATCGCCCGATCATCCGCAACTAGGTTTCATGCCCACACAAAAACCGGACACCTCTGATTAATCCAATTGGTGTCCGGTTATTTCGAATGCAATCGCAATGGGTTATCGCGATTACTCCTTTAGATGATAGTTATAAGTGGAAATGATAATGTTCTGCCGTGAATTCAATATAGTTCGTAAGCGTAAGCTGGTTTGATTATGCAAAATATTCTCCCAACGATGCTTGGGAACAAATTGCGGCACCAGAACAGTGGTTGAGTAGTTTCGATCCGCTGCCCGCTTAGCAATCACATCACAGAACCGCAGGGTTGGCTGAGCAATCGATCGATACGATGAGTGAATGTCAACGAACCGCACGTCAGGGAACTCGCGCTTAAACTGTTCTGAGGTCTTATGCTCCTTCTCAGGATTTGAATCAAAGGATACATGCATGGCGATGACGTAATCACCGATCGACTGGGCGTAACTCACCGCATTAGCCGTTACCCGCGTGACACCGCTCACCAAGACAATCACGGTTGACCCGTCAAAATGATGGGTCGCGGTAATTTCGGTATCCTCTTCAACTACCCGCAGCTGCTCGGCAACCCGTTTGTAATGCCCGTTGATCTTGTAAAAAATCTTCAACAGGATCGGCATGACAATCAAGTACGGCCAAACATTTGGGAACCGCAGGAGAAACAAGCAGACAACCAGTGCGAGGGAGATGAAGGCACCGATAAAGTTGATAACGGATTTGACGTGCCAGTTTTTACCGCGATTTCGCCGCCAGTGAATAATCATTCCCGATTGTGACAGCGTAAATGGGATAAACACCCCGACTGCATACAATGGAATCAATGAACTGGTTCGACCACCGAAGATTTCAATAAGAACAATCGCCCCGACAGCCAGAGAGATGATACCGTTAGAATAACCAAGGCGGTCACCCTTATCAAGGTAGGCGTGCGGTAAAAACTTATCCTTGGCCAGGTTATAGGCAAGAATTGGGAACGCCGAAAATCCGGTATTGGCAGCAACCGCCAAAATCATGGCCGTGGCTAATTGGAGCACGTAGTAGATAATGCCATGACCAAAAACGGCAACCCCAATCTGAGAAAGCACCGTTTCGTGCGGGTTTGGAACAATTCCAAGGTAGTAACTTAAATACGTAATGCCGCCGAAGAAGGCCGCCAAAATCGTCGCCATGATCGCCAGGGTGGCCGATGCATTATGACTCTTCGGTTTTTTAAAGTTCGGAACGGCATTACTGATCGCCTCAACCCCGGTCAATGAAGATGACCCGGATGAGAATGCCCGGAAGAACAGGATCAAAGTCATACCCTCAACCGGTGCCCCAATATGAGCCGCAGCATGGTACTGTAAATTCCCAGAAACGATGTTATAACCGCCATAGACGACCATTGCAATGATCATCACGATGAATAGGTAAACCGGCAAAGTCAGAAACGACGCCGATTCTCGAATTCCCCGCAGGTTCAACAACATAATAGCAACCACGATTAAACATGAAATTAATACTTGGTGGGAATACAGACTGGGAATCGCCGAAGTAATTGCTTCAGTTGCGGAAGTCGTTGATACGGCCACGGTCAGCATATAATCGACCAGTAGCGACCCCCCGGCAATTAACCCAGCCCGTTCACCCCAATTGGTGCTGGCAACCACGTAGGCGCCACCACCGGACGGATAAGCATGAATAATTTGCTGATAAGATAAAGTAATTGCAGCCAACAAAACCAAAACGAGCGCTGCAACCCAAATTTGATACATCAGTGCAGCGGCCGATAAGGTGATTAAGATTGTGGTAATTTGTTCGGTACCATAAGCCACGGACGATAGCGCATCAGATGATAATAGTGCCAGCGCTTTAAACTTTGTAAGCGCCTGGCCGCCCTCGTCAGTGGTTTTTAGCGGTTTTCCAATTAAAAACCGTTTTAAATATCGCCACATAGATCGTTACTCCTTTGATAAAATTTACCCTTTCGTAGTGAACCATAAAATAATAGTCCTTCTGACTCGGAAATACAAGGGTTGAATATGTATGAAAACAGTCAGTAACACCATACCACATAACCAAAAAAAGCGCCCAATAATGAGGTGTACCCCCAAAGTTAAAGTAAATA
>NZ_AZFZ01000250.1 GCF_001435895.1 Lentilactobacillus parafarraginis DSM 18390 = JCM 14109
TGCGGGCCGATATCGTCGCGCAAGGCGATGTCGATGGTCTGCGTCGCCATGTCCGGCGCCTCATCGCTGGTGTAGAGCCACAGATCCACCTCGGGATGGCGCTCATGGAACGCCTGCAGGCGCGGCACCAGCCAATGGCGCGCGAACGCCGGGCTGGTGTTGACGATCAGCTGGTTCGGCTTGCGGTACTGGTCCAGGCGGCGAATGCC
>NZ_AZFZ01000251.1 GCF_001435895.1 Lentilactobacillus parafarraginis DSM 18390 = JCM 14109
CGTGATTATTAGCTTTCAAGTTTCAGTTAAAAAATTAAGTAATTAGCAATTTTCCCATACTAATTAGTGACGTTGTAAAGCTTAAATGAGTATATTTTTCTATTACAAGATTATCAAGATTAAATCTTGAAGACCATGCCAGAACGTTTAATTTGCATATTTTAAAATATCATGCATTTGTCAGCAACGGTTGTAAAATGTTGGAAAA
>NZ_AZFZ01000252.1 GCF_001435895.1 Lentilactobacillus parafarraginis DSM 18390 = JCM 14109
CAGACTGAAGACAAAGTCCTCCAAATACGAGGATTTTGTCTTTTTGTATTTCAAGCCAAATGAAAGCGTTTTATAATTATTGGTGAGAGGTGATTGATATGATGGGAAAACACGATCATAGCAAGCGTAAACAAATCCAATTTGTCACAATTGACGAAATGGTTCCGAAGGACCATTTATTACGAAAAATTGATAAAGTGATCG
>NZ_AZFZ01000253.1 GCF_001435895.1 Lentilactobacillus parafarraginis DSM 18390 = JCM 14109
CACCCTACACAATTTGTTTGTCGAAAATTTTGTTCAGTTTTCAAAGAGCTACTCGCTGTCAAAACGCTTGTATGTCGCTTTTGACAACTATTTAATACTATCAGATTTTCAATGGAAAATCAAGCAGTTTTTTTAACTTGAAATCCGGAATTGAAAGTCGATTGCTTTAACGCAACGAAAACTAGTTTACCAAGATATCGA